>SKOL01000657.1 GCA_007120055.1 Anaerobacillus sp. | reverse complement strand
GTTTTCGAATAAGCTTTTTCAAAAAGCTCGTCATGCCTTTTACTTTCAGAGACAATCATTATGTCAAAACCACCTTTGTTTGTCCGGGTTTTGGGAACATCTTTCCAGGATTAAGAATATTGTTCGGGTCCCATGCCTGTTTTATTGATTTCATCAGTTCAAGGGAATGTCCAAGTTCAAGTTCCATGTACGGGGCTTTTAATGTTCCGATTCCGTGCTCACCAGATAAGGTGCCTCCTAATTTTATTGCACTTTCAAAAATTTCACTAACAGCTAGTTCAACACGTTTCATTTCATCTACATTTTGCTTATCAGTAATTATATTAGGATGGAGGTTACCATCTCCGGCGTGGCCGAAAACTACTAATGTAAGATTGTATTTATCACGGATTGCATATAAACATTCAAGCATCTCCGGGATTTTACTTCTTGGTACCGTCGCATCTTCAGATATTTTCGTAGGACCTAATTGAGTGATCGCTGGAGAAACCATTTTTCTCGCTTTCCAAACTTCATCTCTTTCCTTATCATTTTCAGCAACTTTAACCGAAGTCGCACCGTTTTTTATACAAATATCACGGCATTTTTTTATTTCTTCCTCGATCGCAAGTGGGTGCCCATCTATTTCAAAAATAACTAATGATTCTGCGTCAATTGGTAGACCACTAGGATTATAGTGTTCAACAGCACGGATACAAGAATTATCCATAAACTCCATCGCTGCTGGAAGAATTCCCGCTGATAAAACATTAGTAATTGTATTTCCAGAGTCAATAAATTTCGAGAAAGTAGCTAGCATTGTTTTTTTCGCTTGTGGCTTCGGAAGTAGCCTTAACGTAACTTCAGTCACAATTCCTAAAAGCCCCTCAGAGCCAACGATAAGTCTCGTTAAATCGAAGCCTGTTACATTTTTAACCGTTTTTCCACCAGTGCGAATAATTTCACCTGTTGGCGTAACGACCTCCAAACCAATGACATATTCTTTCGTTGTCCCATACTTTAAACCTTTTGGACCACTTGAGTTCTCTAGTAAATTCCCACCAATCGTAGAAACGTTGGAACTTGAAGGGTCCGGAGGATAAAACAGACCTACTTCTTCAGCTTTTTGATGGACTTCAGAAGTGACAATCCCTGCTGATGCAACAGCGACTAAATTTTCCTTATCGATATATAATTTTTCCTTTAGTTGAGATAAATCAAAAACCATTCCGCCTTCTACCGGAAGGGGACCACCGCTTAAAGAAGTTCCAGAACCTCTTGGATAGACCGGAATTTGATGTTTATTTGCCAATTTAACTAGTAAACTAATTTCTTCTGCTGTCTTAGGTTGTAAAACGATATCTGGAAGGTACTCACCGAATGAGGCATCATAACTATAAGAGTAACGGTCATGCAACTGCTCTAAAATACGTTCTTTCGGCATAATTTCTTCTATTTTTTTGACTATTGATTTTTCCATATTTTCACCCACTTATCTTATAGGCTGAGAAGAGCTCTTGGATTCGATTGAACCATCTTTTCTAAATCCTTATCTTTTACCCCAGCGTTTGATAGTTTATAGATAAACTCACTTAAAGCAGAAATCGCGGGAATGTTATGTTTTTGACCATAGTCTGTAACTAAAACACAGTGTTCTGCTCCTAACACCTCGATCGTTTTCGCCATGTCCGCAACGGTTAAATCTTCAAAATCACTGCTACAAGCCAAATAACATTTCTCAAGGATACAGCCTCTTTTTACTAGGTCTTGTTGCATTTCAAACGGAATTTTTGCAATTCCCATGTCAGGATGTTGTATGAGAATTTTTTCGACGTTTCTTTCTTTAGCGATATTCACTAAAACATCAACTTCGTCTGGAGAAATATGACCAGTCGCTAAAGCTGCGTTGTGCTCGGAAATCAAGTCTAAAATATCATAAATTTCTGGACGGATTTTTTCTTCTTCGTCCCAAATCGTTAAGCCTTGGTTCGGTTTGAGCTTTGCGTTGGTTGAAAACAAATTCGTCTTTTTACTATCAAAGTATTTCCAATGCTGTACTGCTGAAATGGTCGGCATCCAAATGAATTTAGCTCCTAATTTTAAAGCCGTTTCAACTGTACGGGCTGAAATTCCACCAGTATGTTCATTTAGGACAAGCCCTCCATGAATGTGAAGGTCTGGCTCTTTTTCACGTATTAAGCTAGCGCGATCCATCGTTGCTGACTCATGACTTTTAATAACTGCTCCTGCCATCTGTGCCGCTTTAACATCTTCAACAAGTTCCCAATCTGTTTGTACTCGAGGAAATATACTTGGAGAGCTATGAACATGAAGTTCAAAGCCCCCCTTTAAGATTGGATGAAAATTTGTTTCCATTTAGGAAATAACCTCTTTACAACATTTTTTGTTGGTTGTTTTTGTTTGTAAAGCTTCTCCAAAGAAATGAGCTAACTCCTCTATTAACTCCGCAAAAACAGGATGGTCTCCAAACATGAAGTCGTTATGCTTTCCGTCAATGACATATAATTGTTTAGGTTCTGCAGCCGCTTCATATAATGAAGTCGCTTCTTCCATCGGGTGTAGTAAATTGTCTTTTCCATGTCCTATAAATAAAGGACAAGGGGTAACCGCTTTCACAACATCTTCTGCGTTAGTATTGATAATTGATTCAGTAAACTGTAATTGAGTTTGCTTACCAAAACCAGGTACCTTTGTTAATTCTGCTTCTACGTAACTAGATGTTGCTGGATCTAACGGATAGTGGATAAACGTTTCAGCTGACTCTGACTTGCCGGAAACAACACGTTGCTGTTGATCTTTTTTAATCGTTTCTTTAATTTGTGTCCACTCCACATATGTATGAATCGAACGTAACCAACGCTCACCGTCATAAAAACCGTTAAGAGCTGCTACTGCACCGACACGCTCATCTTTCGCTGCCACATG
>SKOL01000127.1 GCA_007120055.1 Anaerobacillus sp. | reverse complement strand
CAGGAACTTGCGGTAAGGTATCTTAAAGAAAAATACAATTATCCAGATTCATCAGTGCGTAGGCACAAAACACCGGTAAACGCAGTAGCGTCTTCAATTAGAAGACTTGGAGATTTCTCACTTCATGGGAGATTTCTAGGTAGATTTAAAAAGCAAGAGGTTCCAATCCCACCGGGATTCAAAAACGGATTCGATGTCTACATTGATTACTGTATTAAAAGAAATAATAAGCCATCAACGATTAAGAGAAATAAAGAACTACTTAGAGGTTTCCTTGAATTTCTAGAGGTAAATGGTGTAGAAACAACTTCCGAAATTAATGCAAGACACCTTTCAGATTATTCAGCTTCTCTGTTAGGTTATAGTAAGCAATCAATTCGTTTAATATTTGGTTGTCTAAAGGGTTTCTTTAAAGCTCTACATTTTAGTGGATTACACAATCAAAACTTATCTGAGTCTGTTCCAAAATTGAAGTTTACAGAACAAGCAAGAATAGCTACGGTTTGGTCCCAAGATGATGTTTCGAAGATTTTAACAGCGGTTGATAGAGGTAATCCTTATGGGAAACGTGATTATGCAATTCTATTTCTCATAACTCATCTAGGTTTAAGAGATAGTGACGTTAGGAATTTAAAGATTGAAAACATTAAGTGGGATACAAACCTTATTGAAATTACCCAAGTTAAAACGAGTCAAGCTCTTACTTTACCTTTATTACCGGAATTAGGATGGGCAATAATTGATTATTTAAAAGATGGAAGACCCATAACCGACGTACCGTATGTTTTTGTTAATCATAAAGCACCTTACGGTCCACTAGCAAATGTTAGAAACATATTAGCTCGTTATCAGCGTGAATCTGGTATTAAAATAGATAAAAACAAACAGCATGGTGTTCACACCCTAAGGCATACTTTAGCAAGTAGGTTATTGGAGCAACATGTACCACTAGAACTCATATCAGGAATACTGGGTCATGTCGATGTTAACGCCGCAAAGGTTTACTTGCATACCGATATTGAGGGGCTTCGGCAATGTGCATTGAACCTAATTGAGGGTTATCATCATGAGTAATACTTCAAAAATTAAAGAATACCAGTTTTATGGGCCGTTGTCGGATGTGATTAGAAAATATATCGCTGAAAAACGTGGTATAGGCTTGCAGTATAATAGTGAATCCAAGAGGCTGGCTAATTTCGACAGATTTACATCAAATTTTAGTTGTAATAAAGATACATTATCCAAAGAAGTTGTTACAGCATGGATTTCTAAGCGTGATAATGAATGCTTTGCTTCCCAGAACTTACGAATGAAATTGATGCGACAATTCGGCTTTTTCATGCAAAGGTGCGGGTATGAGGCCTATATTTTGCCGGATTTACCCAAAAGGAAAAATATTAGTAGCTTCGCTCCCTATATTTATAGCGATGAAGAAATTGAAAGAATATTCGCCTATGCCGATTGTTGGAAGGCTACACCCCAATCGCCAAAGGGGTACATCGTGTATCCTGTTTTATTCAGGGTACTTTATTGTTGTGGACTCAGAATATCTGAAATAAGACTTCTAAAAGTTTGTGATGTAGATTTAGAAAATGGTGTACTAAACATCCAGGGTGCAAAGTTTGAGAGAGACCGTAAGGTGCCAATGTCTTCATCTGTTACAGCCCTTTGCCGAACCTATTCTAAAAAGATGCATCAATTTTCAAACGATGATGATATATATTTCCCTAATGCCTATGGAACTCACTTTGGTTCCACTACTATTTATTATGTCTTTCGAAAATTATTATGGAAGTCTGGAATTTCTCATGGTGGTAAAGGTAAAGGACCACGCATTCACGATTTTCGTCATACTTTCGCAGTGCATTGTTTTAGACACTGGGTCCAAAACGGCTCTGATATTAGTTCTGCTCTACCTTATTTATCGGCATACTTGGGGCATGTGGGGCTAAAGGAGTCACAGCAATATTTGAAACTGACAGTGGATCTATATCCTGAGATAAACTCAGCGCTTGAAAATAAAATAGGTCATATTATCCCATCATCTGGAGGTGATGGGAAATGAAACATACTGACTTTTCCAAACTATTAACTACTTACTTAACAGAATATCTGCCGAGTATTCAAAATGTAAGTAAAAATACGATCAGTTCTTACTGTGACACATTTCGTCTGTTTTTAAAGTTCTATAGAGACTTTCTTGGTTTCTCTATCGAGAAACTATCAATTAATAATGTTAGCTGTGATTCTATTCATAAATTTTTAAATTGGCTTGAAGTTGAGCGAAATTGTAGCATAGCTACAAGAAATCAGCGCTTGGCAGCATTACATTCTTTTTTTAGGTTTGTCCAGGCTGAGGCACCCCAGAATCTATTACTTTGTCAAAAGATACTTGATATTCCGAATAAAAGAAAGAGCAAGCCAATGGTTAAATATTTGACTCCTGCAGATATCAAAATCATACTCGAACAACCAAATGTCCATACAAGTGAAGGACGGAGAGACTTAGTATTACTAAGCTTGTTGTACGATACTGGTGCTCGGGTTCAAGAATTGGTAGATCTTTCTGTTCGAGACATTAGGCTCGATCATCCAGCTAAAATACAATTAACAGGAAAAGGTAGAAAGTCGAGGTGGGTCCCTATCTTACAAGCAACTGTGGATCTTTTAAAAAGATATTTAAATGAACAAAAACTGACTTCACATGAAAAGTATGATTACCCGTTATTCTGTAATCGCCAGCGGAAACGTTTAACTCGAGCTGGTGTTTCTTATATTCTTAGTAAATATGTTCAAAAAGGAACGACTGTTTCATCGCAATTTCCAGAAGGAGTAACACCCCATATTCTGAGGCATTCAAAGGCAATGCACTTATTGGAAGCGGGAGTTAATCTAATATATATCAGGGATATCCTTGGTCACGTAGATGTT
>SKOL01000533.1 GCA_007120055.1 Anaerobacillus sp. | reverse complement strand
CACCGTTCGTAAGTTCCATACTTTAGTCATTTCATTTTTGCTAGGCTATCAATTAGTTGCCGCTAATTGGTAGTCTTTTTATCTGCCTGATGGCATTCCAGACGGACCGTCATCAACTAATCTATTTGTATTTATGATATTACTACTTTTCGATGACGTATGACATGCGATACAACTTGACATGTTTGTAAATTTCTTGAGCGCTGATGATGGATTAGCATCTAATATATGATTGAATGCGTCTTCTTGATCCCAACCATCCGCAACTAAAGAAGTAATACTTTCACCTTTAGCATCAATCATAATTTCAGCAGTAGTACCATGTGCATAGTGACAACGAAGGCACGTGTAAGAATTACTGTTTGTTGTATGTCCATAAATTGTTTTATCTTCATCCCATAAACTAGTACTTCCACCTGAGCTAACTAAGTAATCATTATGGCAACTTGCACAAAACTCTGACGCTTGAACACCAAGTACGTGATTTCCACTTCCCCATAGATCTGATCTATTAGTAGGTAGATCAACATAATAGGCTCTATCAATTTTAGTAGCAGCAGTAATCTTATTTAGATTCTCCTCTGTTCCCTCGATAAACCCATATTCGTATACAATAGTGTATTCAGCGTCATTAGCGACAAATTCACTTCCAACACCTGCACGAGAATTCGGTTTTAGCCAAGGAGACTCATCACGAACCTTACCATTTCTCCCTGCTTTTCTCTCTATAATAATGATGTCTTCAAACTCAGCATTCCCTTTCCCTTCTAGGCCTGCAGCTGTTTTCGTCGTTCTTACTAAATAAAACTCTTCACTATTATCAAAACCAACATTCGTTAACCTTCTTCCACCTTCTTCAATAGGTACAGTCGCCATACCGTTCGGGTTTTGATGGAGATATTTATCACTATAAGATCCATGCGGGTTATGACAACTTGCACAAGTAAATGCTGAACCGTCTCCATCAGGATTTCCACCTGGTGCAGCTTTAATTGCTACAGCTCCAGTAGTTAAATGGACACTCATATTACTAGTGTGCGTCCCAGAAAAAATACCTGCAGTAGTTGCTGTCTCTCCATCTTCATTAGGACTGTTTCGTTCCATTACAAAATCATAATCGGTATGCAACACATTTCGACGATCTCCCCCACCAGTTCCATCGTGACAAGCAATACAAGATTGATAGACAGAATCAGCAAATACTAGGTTTTTACTAGAAGCTGTATGGGTTTGGTGACAAGTTGCACAAGTATTTGTATTGTTTGCATAGTTACCGTGGCGACTTCCACCTTTTTCATATGTCTCTGCCAGACCACCATATCTACTTGGTTTCAATTCCAAAAACCCAGTATTATTTGCATTTGAATTTGGTTCAAAGGTACCCTGTTTTAGAGTTGAATCAGTATCCAACTCCTCATTATAGCCACCAACCAGATCTTGGTCTCCAGCAGGGTCCTCCGCCATAGCTACTGTTGCGAACATCGCTAATAGTAGCAACGAAAATAACAAGCTTAAACTAACCTTTCTCACAGTTTTCCCCTCCTCAATAAGTTGTTTTTACATACGTATTCTCTACGCATTGAAGCAAATAAATTATTAATTGATCACCCCCTTAAAGTATAGTTAGCTTCAATTTATTGAAAAACTGCTATTCTTAAATTGAGGTTATCTGTGACATAAATGTTGTCTTTACTATCAATTGATAATCCATTCGGTAAATATAGTTGTCCTGGATCTTGCCCTATTCCACCAAAGCGGTCTAATTGTTCCCCAGCTTGGTTAAATACATAAACATAATTGGTCATATTACTTACGACATAAATGTTCCCTCTACTATCAATGCCAATCCCTCTAGGGTTAAGTAATACTGACTGATCATTCTCATTTTTTGAACCATCTATCACTCTAATAAAGTTTCCTTCATCATCAAACATTTGAATTCGATCATTTACAGTGTCGACAACAAAAATGGTCCCTTCTTCATCTGCTATCACGGCATTTGGTGCTAAAAATTGCCCTTCTTCAATTCCTTCTTCGCCTACTTCAAGAAGTAATTGACCATGCAAATCAAAGACAAACACTTTATTTGCATCAACATCTGTTATATAAACTTTTTCATTGATAATTCTTAATCCCGCAGGTGAAATAAATGTACCATTTTCACTATATTCATAAGCAAAGTAATCAATAAAATCTCCGTTCTTATCAAAAATAGAAATTTGACTGTTATACATATCAGCTACATAAATTTTTCCATCTTCATCCACCGAAATACCGTACGGAAAATCGAATTGCCCTGGACCACTACCCTCTTCACCGAAAGTAAATAATTGATCTCCATTTAAGTTAAACACATGGACTTTTTTTAGAGTTGTATCGGTGACATACATAAATTCATTCGTTATTGTCACGTCCATCGGCCTTTCAAGCCTATTATCAATGCCACCATATATTGGATTAACAACTCTTACAGATGAATCATCGTTTACTGTCTGAACACCCGTCGGCAGTGCCTGTGATTGGTTTGAAAAAACAAATCCAAATACCGCTACATTTACGACGACGATGGAAGCCATAATGATATATACTGTTAATCTAGTCATTATTGATCACCTGCACTTTGGAGTTGATTGTTTACTCGTTCTAAACCGTCCAATGCATTTTGGAAAAGCGGGTCATAATTTAACACATCTTTAAAAATCTCCGCTGCCATTTCAAAGTCCCCTGCATCTTCAGCGACTAAACCAATTTGATAAATGATATTAGCATTTATAGGGTTTAACTCATTCGCCTCTGAAAGTGATTCAATGGCTTCTTCATACATGTTCAAATGGCGTTGCACAATTCCCATCTGCAAATGGCCTTTAAAATCCCTTGGAGCAATTTGAACGGTTTTATTAAACATTGACAAAGCATCATAATATTTCTCTT
>SKOL01000553.1 GCA_007120055.1 Anaerobacillus sp. | reverse complement strand
GCGGCTTTTTTACAAGAGGGGCATATCGTTTTAATAATGGATAATTCACCAGCCTGCTTAGTCGTTCCGGTTACGATTTGGTCTTTTTTTCATACAGCAGAAGATTATTATCAACGTTGGGCTTACGGGAACTTTATTCGCTGCGTTCGCTTTTTTGCTATTTTTGTAGCTTTACTTGTTCCTAGTTTATATATAGCTATTACAAATTTTCATGTAGAAATGATTCCAGCGGATTTAGTTTTATCAATTGCGGCTACGAGAGAGCGAGTCCCTTTTCCATCGATTGTCGAAGTTATTATTATGGAAATCGCTTTTGAGTTATTAAGAGAAGCAGGAGTCCGAATTCCTTCTGCGATTGGACCGACAATCGGGATTGTAGGCGCACTAATTTTAGGACAGGCGGCCGTTGAGGCAAATATTATTAGCCCTATTTTAGTTATAGTCGTTGCTGTTACAGGGCTAGCGTCATTTGCTATTCCTGATATTAGTTTTAGTTTTTTTATTCGTTTATTGCGTTTTGTTTTCTTGTTTTTTGGCGCAACGATGGGGTTATTTGGAGTAGCTGCTTGTTTAACAGTACTAATTGCCTACTGTTCAACGGCAAAATCTTTTGGAGTTCCTTTTTTTGCTCCAATTTCACCACATTATCGCTCTTCGAAAGACACTTTAATAAGACCACCGCTTTGGAAAATGTGGTTGCGTCCGTTTTACGTGAGTCGTAAAAATTTTAAAAGATCAACACGTCCAGAAGGGAATTCTTCACAATGATTAAGCCTACTGACGGTAAAATAGGGTCACGAGAATTTTTTGGTCTCGTTTTAATTTTAATATTAATTAAGACTACTGGTTCTACACCAATGTATTTATTTAAGGTTGGTGAAAATGCTACTTGGATGATGCCGATCTTCTTTCTGTTCGTCATCATTCTCCCATTTTTTCTACTTTATAAAATATTACAAGCTCATCTAGAAAAGCATTTAGTGGAGATCATTTATTCATTACTTGGTAAATGGGTAGGTTTTTTGTTAATCTTGCTTATTTTTTTGTATTCTTTTTCTAGTTTAGTTTTGTCGAGTAGAAGTACTGTAGATATAGTCGGAACGCTTTTTTATCCAATAACACCTAAAATAATGATTTACTTACTGTTAATATTCACTAGTTACATTATTGCTAATCGTGGTTTAGAAGCGGTTGGGAGAACTACTTGGCTTTTTTACCCTGCATTAAATTTGTTTTTATTGATAGCGATACTTTTAGCTTTTCCAATTTTACACGTAGATTTTATTTTTCCGGTATTAGGGCCAGGACTACCAACATTAATTACAAATAGTATAAAGCATAGTGCTACATACGGGGAGTTATTTTTATTAGCTTTTTTGTATCCGTTTATTCGCTCAAATAAAGATTTTAAAATTGGCTCTTTTATCGGAATTTTATTTGTTACGATTCAATTTTCGCTCATCTTAGCTGTTTTTGTAATGGCGTTTGATTACCCGAGTATTGAAAGTATTGCTTATCCTTTTCAACAATTGACGAGAATTATTGAATTAAATGCTGTTTTAGCAAACTATGATAGTATTTTTTTAGCTGTTTGGATCGTAGCTTCTGTGATTCGTTTTGCAGCATTGCTCTATATCACAACACTAATTTTTGCTTATATGATTAGGCTAGAGGAGTTTGAACCTTTACTGTTACCGTTTAGCGGTTTAATTGTGATGTTAGGGATTATCCCTGAAAATCCAATTGTTGTCATGAATTACTTTAATAAAATTGTCATCGAGAGTGGCTGGATGATTATTAACTCTTTTCCGATCCTATTGTGGGTTGTCTGGAAATGGAAGGAGAGAAGCGCGTATTGAAAAAAACGTTGCTAATCGTTCATTGTAGTATATTAGTTTTAATGTTAGGTTGTTGGGATCGGCATGAGTTAGATGAATTAGCTTATGTAATTGCGATAGGAATAGATGAAGAAGAAGGAGGTGACTTTTTAGTTACGTATCAAATTGCCAATCCTAAAGAAGCTGGAGAGGATGATGTCATTTCTGATATTATTTCTATTCGTGCTCCGGACTTTCTTTCGGCGAGAGATTTGGTTGTTGCTTTCGTTTCGAGAGAAGTTGTTTTTACGCACACGAAAGTGTTGATCGTTAGTGAAACGTTTGCGAGAAGAGATGAGTTTGTAAATTTTATAAAACCGGCAATACGCGAACGACAATTAAGTAGAAAGGTAAACCTCATTGTTTCCAAAGAGAAAGCAAGTGATTTTATGAGGAATAATGAGCCTACTCTTGAAACGAGGCCGCATAAATTTTTCGAACTGATGACTGATCGTTGGGAAGATACGGGCCTAGTTCCTGATTCCACTTTACATAGTTTGTTTCACCGTATGGAAGAGGATAGTGGAGTATTTTTAGCTACATACAGCACAACCGTTCAAGAAGAAGCAGGTGTTGGACAAGAAGATGATTACATCCCAGGTGAAGTCAGAATTCAAGGGAGTAACCCAACGCAAACAGTTGGTAGTGCTGTCATCAAGGAAGGAAAGATGATTGGCAGCTTAACAGGAGAAGAAACTAGGTTTTCATTGTTACTTCGCCCTAAAAAAGAAATTGAAAAAATGATCGCGAGCTACCCTGATCCAATAGATGAGGAATATAAGATCACGGTGAGATTTCTGGCTGAAGAAGGTTCTAACATTACTATAAATACAAAAAAAAGAGCACCTGTAATTCACGTGAGGACACCATTAAAGCTAGAAGTGTTATCGATAGAGAGCGACATTGACTATGTAGAAGATTTAGAAAAGCAAGAAGTGTTGAAAATGCACATTAAAAGCGTAATTGAAGCAAAGGTGAATACGTTTATTCGAAAAACGCAAAAAGAATTCAAGGCCGAACCATTTCGCTGGTCTTTACCTGCGAGGCGTACATTC
>SKOL01000315.1 GCA_007120055.1 Anaerobacillus sp. | reverse complement strand
TTATGCTGATCAGTAAACTATACTCTATCTCTGATAAGCCAATAACTTGTTGAGTAAAAACGACCTCTTGTGCATCCATGGCGTATGAAAAAAGCATAATTAAGATAAAACCGATGTATATGTAGGAGACATATTTATTTTTCGAAACAAATTCTATCACTATTGTAAAATCACGAACTACTTGCTTAAAGGTTAATTTAGGAATCGAATTCTTATCGATTGTTTCTTTATCTGGTAAAACCTTGAGTAGAAGTGCAGCAAATATAAATAGAATAGCATTGATCCAAAGTGTTATATGTACTGATGTTAAAAGAATAAGAGTTCCCCCAACTGCTGGTCCGACAATAAATGCACCTGACGAAGAAAAGGAACGTATCGCATTAAATCGCTTTCTTTTCGGTTTTGGGACAAGCATCGTAACGTACGTCATAGACGCAGGTCCGAAAAACGCTTTTGCAACGCTTAGACATACAAGAATGCCGTAAATAACGATCATATTGGGGGCTAATGGAATGAGACATATAAACCCCGCTCTCAAAAGGAAAGTAACTTTCATTACTTTCCTTTTACTACGATAATCGATGTAGCTTCCAGTCCAAAACTTCGTAATAATATTCGTAAGAGGTCCAATAATCCATAATCCAGCTACCGCTGCTGCCGAACCTGTTAGCTGATAAACAATAATATTAATCGCGACAAGATATATAAAGTCTCCTATTCCTGCAATACTGACAGAAGAAAGTAAAATGGCAGGATCCTTCCAGTCTTTTAATCTATTTTTCATAAAAAGGTGCTCCTATTATCTCCAACTATCTACTTGTTTTTCTACATGTTCACGGTCTACCAACATTTTTTGCATTTTTGTAGGGCAAATTTGATTATATTTTTTTATAATCTTATTAATTGATTGAATTTCTTGATCAATATCATCATCACATGGATGAGTATTTATTATTGTAATCACTTTCAATAATCTATCACGTACTTCATTTTGGAGTTTAATCCATTCAGGCAAATAACCAGCATGTTTTACAGTCCTGTCTAAAACATCCCCTTCTAAAACTTCCCTAGAGAGTGGCTTCCCCATTCCTTTTGGCTTTTCATAGAGAACATCTTGTTCCTTTGCCTTTAGCATATCTCCAATTAAATCTCTAGACATGTAGCATCCCCTCGTTTCATAAAATTTTTTTAATAAAATAAGATGATTACGGTATTTTCTTAATTACTTTATCTTTTCAATTCATTGTAAAGCAGAACCAAATTAAACATACGAATATAAAATACTGAATTTTGGTTTCTTTTAAAAGTGTAACAATATTGTTTTTATTCTATCATTTACGCTAAATCTTTTAAATGCGATTGAACTATATTAAAAATTCGACAAGTGACAGGCACTTGTCGAAATCTACGGGAGTTATCTGTGTGAATGATTTATACAAGATCTTCTACACCGTTTACTATATCTTTGCGACGACTCTCGCCAAAGAAGCTTCTGCTTGAATGTTAAGCGGAAAAGCGAGCACCTCAAACGTAGATACATCACGTAACTTATGTAAATTCATCAAGTTTTCAATAATGAAAATCTCATTTTCAAAAAGTAGCTTATGAATTTCAAAAGGATATTGATCTGGGGAAGGAGTATCGAGACCGACCATTTTAACTCCTTTTTCAATGAAAAATTGCGCCAACTGTTCATCGATCACCGGATGTTCATTATAATACTCATGAGTGCCGAACTTTTCGTCAAAACCAGTATGTAAAAGAACAATATCGCTTTCCTTTACAAGGTGCTGATATTCTTCTTTCATAGAAATGACCGCCTCTCCCCTTACATCAAGCAAACAACCCTTCCCGATAAAGCGTTCAATGGCAAAGTCACAAATCAGTTCCGTTCGATCGAGCAAATGTCTTGGCAAATCGATATGCGTTCCAATATGCATTCCCGCCTCTAGCTTTGAGTTGTTATATTGATCACGCTCTAAATATTTATCTTGGTATAGCTTAACTTCATCATCATACGGATGAACGGGCATCGCGTTTTTAATCGTTTGGCTTAAATCTATGTATTGTGACATTTCAACACATCCTCATTGGAATTTTCTATATTATACCAAAAAAAATACGTAAATCTAAATAAAACGAGCATGACGGTAAACCAATACCGTTAAGATTGGGTTACCACTAGTAAAAAACTCATTATACATGAATTTTCCTAGATACTGTAAAATCCATACGTATTGAACCCCTCAACATGCAAAAAAACGACAAGCGCATCAACACTTGTCGAATTCAAATTATTTTATATTTTTCCCGTAGTAAAGCTCATCCATCTCACGCTTAATAAGCTGTGTGATTTCTTCTTGTTTTTCATCTGCTAATGACTCTTTTTTATAGCCGAAAAGATAGTTATTTAAGTCGAACTCTTTTAACTTCGCTTTCGTATGGAAAATATTTTCCGGATAAATGTTGACGTCGATCATGTCGTACTCATCTTTTACTTCTTTAGGGATATAATTTTGGATCGAATTAATATCGTGGTCAATAAAAAGCTTATGACCGTTAATATCTCTTGTGAAACCTCGGACACGATAATCCATCGTCATAATATCTGTATCAAACGAATGAATAAGATAGTTCAATGCTTTTAGTGGCGAAATCTCTCCACATGTTGCTACATCAATATCAGCACGGAACGTACTAATCCCTTCATGAGGGTGGTATTCAGGATACGTATGAACGGTAATATGACTTTTATCTAAGTGAGCTAACACCGTTTCTGGAAGTGGCCCTGGTGATTCTTTGAAAAAGCCCTTAGGAGCATCATCCACTGGTCCTTCAGAAACTAAAATCGTCACACTCGCTCCTTGTGGCTCGTAATCTTGTTTTGCAACATTTAAAATGTGCGCTCCGATAATACTCGTAACATCTTCTAAAATTT
>SKOL01000058.1 GCA_007120055.1 Anaerobacillus sp. | reverse complement strand
TCTAAATCAAATACAAATAATTCACCAGTTTTAAACATATGCTCCATTATGTACTGCCACTTCCTTTCTCTATGTATAAAAGAGTAGTATATCTTCTTTAAGAAAACAAGTAATTACACTATAGATAGAATTTTCCCATAACTTATGATAATTTCTATACAAAAAGTTCATGACGATAACGGTAACCGTCACCATCTACTATGTAAAAAAACGACCAATTTCCCTCTCTTCGCTTTAAACTTCTAGCGAATTTTAGAGGCTCGTTCAGGAAATTACTCGTTCTTTTTTTCATACAAAACCATGACGATTAATCGTCACTATCTTAAATGTAAAAATTCAATGTTTTCATTCCAACTTTCCGCTTACTAACTATCCACTAACCAACAAACAACTTAAAACACAAATTCAGTATGACAGGTGCCATTACATACAAAAAAAGGATCAACCATTATTGGCTAATCCTTTTTTATTTTATATTATATGCTTTACAGATATACAGCGCTGTTTATTTTCTTGTAAAATTTGCTCGTTTAATTGTGCTTTGTGAGCACGTTCAACTTCAGCACCAGAAAATTTCCGCTTTGAAATGGTTATGGTAAATAAAAATAAATGAACTACCATACCAAGACCTCCCTTCATAATTTCACATCATTAGGTTAAGCCTTTCACCTTTTTGTACCAAGATAATACTGGAAAACAAATCATCATCGTCATTATCAAAACCCCCTATTCATTTATTTTTTAATAAATTACATTCTACCTAAATAGTTCCATACATGTTGATCCATTTGTTTCGATTTTAACTCATTGAATTGCGCTTCTAACTGATTAATATGATTGGCTTTGTTAATCTCAGCTTTTGAATATTGACGTTTAGAAATAGTGATTGTAAAAGCGAATAAATTGAATAGCATATGTTGTCACCTCCCTTGCAAAATTTAATTATATTAATGAACAGTCTAAATATGACTGACATTTCCTTTTTTCTTTCTACTCTTAGTTTAAGGTAAATAAATCCAATTTCATACAGACGCAAGATGGGATTTTTATCGGTCTTAAGACTGAATATAACAAGAAAAGCGCAAGGCGCCCGTCTATCGGCGAAAACCAGTGGAAGACCTGCCCGTGGCAGTGCCATCACACGAAAAAGCCACAGGAAAAAATCCCCTGTGGCAAAAAACACATAAAAGTATTGAAAAATATACGTACAGCATAAAATAAACTGCACATACATATAAAAAGCCACAGGTCGTTACGGACCTGTGGCATTATAATTAGATATAAAAATGTCTAATAAAATTTACGCTTCAGATACCGAACGAAATAAATATTTAGTTTTGTTGTTTTGAATTGAGATTGTAAAAATCATTTCGTTCAGCTCCTTTCAGTTAATTTTATCTTTCATAGGAAATTATATCCAATAACTTGTTAATTGTAAACACAAATTTGAATTATTTTTATCTTTTCATCAATTGTTCACATTTATCCTACTACCAGCATCATGACAACCCCGTAACCATCTAAGATTAAAAGGTGGACACTTTCCCTCACTTCACTGTGACCTTCTATCGAATCTCAGAGGCTCGTTCACGAAAGTATCCACCTTTTTTCATACAAAACCCTCATGACGAAGCTTAGTCACCATTTAGTGATCCAATTTTGAAAACGGCCCATTTTATTGAAAGTCAGATTTTGAAACTGAGTTTCGTCTCAAGAAAGTTAACTTTTTAATGGTCTCACGAACTTGATTTTCTACCGCATCATCGAATGTAATGGTTTTTAAGCCTTCTTTGCCTGCCCTCATAAAAAACAGTGACATTTCACTGGCTTTTTCACCGTAAACTTTTTCAAATGCTAATTTATACAAATAAAGTTGAGGGGTATAGTAGGTTACTAATTGATCAAAATTGACTGCTTTATTTGTCTTTAAATCAATTAAATGATACTGTCCGTCTTTTTCAACTATTTTATCGATCTCGCCGATCACTGCTGCTCCTTCAATTTCAACTGAAAACGCCCACTCATTGGCAACGGTTTTACCGATGTTTAGTTGCGTAAACTCCTCATATTTTTCTACTAAATGATCTAACTCTTTTTCATACTTATGTTTATTCAACTCGTCATCAATGATCACTAATGCTTCTTCTTTCGCTTCATCTAACGGAAACCCATTATCGAGAAGTTCACAAGCTCGGTGAACGATTGTGCCGACCGTTGCTCCTGATAGAAGATGCTCTGAATTTTCAAAGCGGTCTTTCTCATCGTTTTCTTCTTGATCTTCCAACCAGCCGTCTTCAATTTTTACAATATATTTATAGAAGTACTTCAACGGATCATTCATATAAGTCATAATTTCTGAAACAGAAAAGGTAACTGGTATGTTATTGTGTTCGACAATCGTTGGTGGTGAATATAGCTCGCCCTCTTCTATCCACTCGTTTTGCTCTGGAATCGAGCCATTCTCGTTGACATAATCATTTAATTGACCACTTTGCTCGCTTGCTGTTAAAAACATATCATACCAGGAATTTTTTGAACGTTTATCGACCGTAGAAAGAACGAGATAATCTTTAGCCCTTGTCGTCGCAACATAAAATAATCTTTTTGCTTCTTCTACCGCTTGATCTTTCGCTACTTGTTTAATTCGTTCAAATGACGGTGAAGATTTTTTGTCAGTTTTCAATGGATCATTTTCTTTTTCCTTATTGTATTGGACAGCAATACGAACATCTTTATCAAAACGAATACTTCCTGAATCACCTTTTTGTGCTTTCGCTAAATCCGGTAAAAAAACTATCGGAAAATCTAAACCTTTCGATGCGTGAACCGTCATAATATGAACCATATTTCCTTCTGCTAACTCTACTTCATCTTCGCCTTCTTTTTCAGATAAAGCCGCTAATTGTTTTACTTGCTCAAGTGGTTCATCTAAGGATGCT
>SKOL01000316.1 GCA_007120055.1 Anaerobacillus sp. | reverse complement strand
T
Organism: Anaerobacillus sp.; assembly: GCA_007120055.1. Next base: position 2,941 of record SKOL01000316.1, on the reverse strand, counting down.
AATGTGATAGACTTCTTTTTTGGTTCATAACAATGATAAAGCACAAACAACTTTTTAGAGAAAATAAGTTGTTTGTGCTTTTTTATGGTGTTTGGTGTCTGACACCGCTCGTGGACAAATAAGCAAGATGTCCATGTGTGGTGGACACTATAACGATGCTGAAAACATCCACCTAAGCTTTAAGATATATGATAGTATAGAGTGGAAATTCAAATTAGAATTGTAGTCTATAAAGGTGAGAACGGTTAGGAGCTGATGGTCACTATGAAAATACTATTAATCTTATATAGTTTTGTTTTTATGATTATAGGTTGTTCGACTGAAGAAGTGATTAATAAAGATCCAGATTTTCAAGCTTCGTTAATGATGCCTATTCAGGATGAAAATATGACGCTGATGGTTGCAGACGATCATATGAGCGTTCAAGATCGAGAACTTTTTCGTTTCCCTGACGAGTGGGAAGCTTATGTGGTTAAGTGGGAGAAAAATACAATTTTTCTTGATGAGGATGGAACAAAAATAACTGAAGAACAATTTCGCTCTCATGATTATCATTATAATTTTTGGACGAAAGAAACGTTTGCCCCTGAATTGTCAAAGGTATTAGTTGAAGATGATTTGAATAAATTAATTCAACACTATCCAGTCTACACCGCTAGTCAAATTCAATTAGTTAATATGAAAAAAGAAAATTATCTCGAACGGGAACTCGCTTACGATGAAGGGAAATTAGCAATTAAAATTTTTATAGGCGAAGAGATCGGTACAGACCAATTAGCTTTTCACGATTTTCAAAAAAAGTATAATGAATATATTCATCGTCTAGTGAAAAATAAGTTACAGAGCTATAGTTTTACGACAGGTGATGGTTCCAAAAGGGACATTGAGTTTTTAGGAATTGAGGAATATCCAGCCTTCATCGTCTTCGATCATGAATCAATCATATTGAAAACGTATGATTCAGACGAATTTTTAACATTTTTAGAAAACTATTAAATGGGGGAGCTTCTGGTTTGTTCAGAAGCACCTTGTTTTTCGGATTAGTATATCAGGTGTCCACCCGACACGGACAAAATAGCGATTTGTCCACGGGCGGTGTCAGACACCATGTGAAGTTTTCACATGGTGTCTGACACCAAAAAAAGACAGCGAGAAAGGAAATGAAAATTGACAGCAGAACGTTTTTTTACGAGTAAATTTGGAGTGATTATAGCTGCGGTTTTCTGTACCGCACTTTGGGGAAGTGCATTTCCGGTCATTAAATTAAGTTACGATGTGTTAAATATTGGTCAAGGTGATACAGCTCAGCAAGTGTTATTTGCTGGCTATCGCTTTTTCCTAGCAGCTTTATTGATTTTTGCATTCATGCTAATGATGAAACGTAAAGTTGGTTACCAAAAGGGGACAATCAAGCCGCTCCTTTCAATCGGCTTTTTTCAAACGCTTTTTCAATATGTCCTCTTTTACATCGGGTTAAGTTATAGCACCGGCATCCAAGGCGCGATTATTGCAGGAACGATATCATTTTTTCAAATTATATTAGCGCATTTTATGTACAAGGATGATAAAATATCTATCCGTAAGACAATCGGCCTAATGGTCGGTTTCACTGGGGTAGTGCTCGTTAATATAACGAGAGGAACGTTTGAATTCCAGTACGGTTTTGGGGAACTTTGCTTAACGGTAGCTATGATCTCATGCGCCTATGGAAATATTCTTGCTCGAAATGGTGCACAAACGATGAACGTCGTCTATTTAACTGCTTATCAAATGTTGCTTGGTGGCGGAGCACTGCTACTAGTGGGGATCGTATTCGCAGGTTGGATGCCATTTCAGTTTACAGCATACTCTGTTGGGCTTTTATTGTATTTAGCTTTTTTATCCTCAGCAGGGTTTGTCGTTTGGAATAATATCATGAAATATAACTTTGTTGGCCAAGTGTCGATGTTCTTATTTTTAATTCCGGTGTTTGGTGTTATTTTATCATCGCTTCTGCTTGATGAAGTCATTCATGTTTTTGTGATTCTCGGTCTTTTATTTGTAGCAAGTGGAATAATTATCGTTAATCGAAAAAAGAAGCAACCACTGACTAAGGTGCAATCAGCAAGCTAACAAAAACAGATAAGCTTGTAGTTCGTTGCTGCACTGTGGAAAGTGCTTAACCGTTGTTAAACCGTTAGAATAAAGCCCGGTGCATCGCATTAATTTGTCAGTCGCTTTTATTAGGCTTTTATGCGAAACTAAATAAGGATGAAAACGTTCATTACTTCATAAAATAAAAAAAGAAGAGTTACGCTCATTGAGTGACTTTCATAATTACTTAAATCGTGCCATAGCAAACTATATGTAGTTACGAACGACTTCACGCAGATAATCTTGAATTTTGAAATTCATTAACGCAAATTTAAAAATAATAGTTTTCCAATCTTGTAGAAAGGTTTGATGCGAATGAAAAAAATAGCTGTTTTTTGTGGTGCTAGCCAGGGGTGTGATCCATGTTATATGGAAGCAGCAAGAGCTCTTGGGAAGCTACTTGCTGAAGAGAAGATCGATTTAATTTACGGTGGATCAAGAATGGGCTTAATGGGAGCAGTCGCTGATGCGGTCATTGAAGCTGGAGGGAACGCGATCGGTGTAATCCCGAAAAAGTTGATGACTGTTGAGGTTGCTCATGACCAATTAACGGAACTTCATGTTGTCGAAGGAATGCACGAAAGAAAAGCGATGATGGCAGAGCTCGCTGATGGTTTTATCGCTTTACCGGGTGGTGCGGGAACGCTAGAGGAATGGTTTGAAGTGTTAACTTGGTCGCAAATCGGATATCATCAAAAGCCATGCAGCTTACTGAATATAAACAACTACTACACTCCTTTAATCGGACTTTTTGACCATATGATTGAGCAAGGATTTGTAAAAAAAGAATATAAGGAACTTATCATTC
>SKOL01000444.1 GCA_007120055.1 Anaerobacillus sp. | reverse complement strand
CGCTTTCGTAAGAGGTTTTAACGGACTATCAAATGATGAAGCAAAAGGTCCATTCATGAATAATCAAGCAGCAATGTATTTAATGGGCTCTTGGGAGTTACCGAACTTTACAACAAACGAAACTGTACCGCAAGAATTTAGAGATGCGATTGACTTCTTTAAATTCCCTATGGTTGAAGGTGGACAAGGCGACATTAACAGTTTCGTCGGTGGACCAGGCGTTGGTTTATTCGTTGCTGAAAACTCTGATGTAAAAGATGAAGCAAAAGCATTTGTGAAATTTTTCGTTGAGGAATGGGGAAAAAGGTCTGTTGAAGATGCAGGTGTAATTCCAGCAACAATGGTTGATACTTCTACATTGGACTTACCAGAAATGTATATTGATGTATTAGATGAGTTAAATAATGCGAGCAATATTACATTGTATGCAGATGTTCAAATGAGCTCATCGGTAGCACAAGTACATTTAAATATGATACAAGCATTATTTGGTGGGCAAGTTACGCCGGAAGAGTTTGCCGAAAGACATGAAGAAGCTTTATCTAGTCAAGAGTAAATAAAAATTACCGTTAATAAGGGCATATCTTAAACTATAGGTATGTCCTTCAATTTTAAATTTTTACGAATATAAAGGGGATGAAACTATGAATAAAGTCATGTCAAATAAATTCATCATTGCATTATATGTGTTCCCCGCTCTTTTATTAATCATGCTATTAATCTATATTCCGATCGCATTAACTGGCTATTACGGGTTAATGAAATGGGACGGAATCGGAGAAATGACGTTTGTTGGGCTTGAAAACTATAGAAGACTCATAACAGATGGGATGTTTTGGACAAGTGTTTATCACTCATTTTTATTAGCAGTCTTTTCTGCATTGAGCTTAGTAGGTTATTTAGTTATTTCTTTAATTTTAGCAGGGAAAATCAAAGGTGCGAATTTACTTAGAAAAATTTATTTAATACCGATGTTATTATCTTCTGTAGCAATCGCTCAGCTTTGGTTAAAAATTTACCATCCTACAAACGGGGTATTAAATAGCTTTTTAATGAGTATTGGGGTTGATAATCCCCCAGCTTGGCTATCAGATCCAAAAATCGTATTATTTGCAATCTTTATTCCTATTATTTGGCAATATGCAGGTTTTTACATTTTAATCTACTATGCGGCTTTAAAGAACATTCCAGATTCAATTATTGAAGCAGCTAAAATCGATGGAGCAACTCCATTTCAAATCGGGTATAAAATTAAACTGCCACTTATTTCAAATATCATCAAAATAACGGTTGTACTAGCCATTGTCGGGTCATTAAAGTATTTTGATTTAATTTATGTAATGACCGGCGGAGGCCCTAACGGTGCAAGTGAAGTTATGGCATCATATATGTATAAACAAGCCTTTGGCTCATATAATTTTGGTTACGGAAGTGCGATTGGATTTTTCTTATTACTAATTATTCTCATTGTAACGTGGCTTATTCGAAAGTTAACGGTTTCAGATGAAGAGATCCAATATTAAAGGAGGGTAAAATAATGAATGAAGTAACAGTACAGCAAGAAAAACAACAGGCTCCTAAGTTAGATCCTCATAATTCTACTGGAAGTTTGTTAAGTAAAATTGGTTACGTAACTCTTTATACCGTTCTAGGTATAATAGCCTTTTTTCAAATTTACCCACTAATTTGGTTGGTATTCTTCTCACTGAAGACGAATAGTGAAGTATTTAATGACTCACCATTTTCATTACCTAGTAATCCACAGTGGGGAAACTATTTAACGGTTTGGACAGAAGGAAATATAAGCTTGTACTTCTTTAATAGTGTATGGATTACTGCCACTGCTGTAGTTTTAACTGTTTTATCAGCTAGTTTAGTAACATTTGCAATTACAAGAATGCAGTGGAAGCTTAATAAGGTAGTTTTAGGATTATTTATGGTAGGGATTATGATTCCGGTACACTCGACGTTAATTCCATTATTCGATTTTTTCCTAAGAGTGAATTTAATCGATAATCCGATAGCGATTGTCTTAACTTATACAGCGTTTAACCTTCCGTTGACGATAATGATTTTACTCGGTTTTTATTACACATTACCACGTGAAATTGAAGAAGCGGCTGTCATCGCTGGTTGCTCAGTTCATCGGATTTTCTTTCAAGTTACATTACCGATGACAATGCCGGTTATTGCAACAACAGCGATTATTAATATGATTTACAACTGGAATGAGTTTATCTTTATTAACACATTTATTAGTTCAGATAAATATAAAACGCTAACCGTTGGAATTCAAAACTTCGTTGGTCAATATATGACGGAATGGGGAGCAATTGGTGCTACTTTAGTCATTAGTATTTTACCGATCTTAATTGCATTCTTCTTCTTAAGTAATAAGATCGTTGAAGGAATTTCATCAGGAGCTGTTAAAGGATAAATTCTTAAAAGATAAGAAAGTAGGGAGATAGAATGGGAAAAAATATGTTTTTTAATGCTCATCACTCACCTATTGGAGCATTCTCTAGTTTTACTTTAGGATTTCCAGGGAGTGGCGGAGGACTTGACTTAGAATTAGGACGTTCACCTCGTAAAAACGTTTTTGTAGGTGTAGAATCTATCGATCAAGATGGAATTTATGAAGCATTACCGTTTTTTGATACAGGTGAAGATGAAAGTAAACGTTATGATATTGAAAATCCAGACCCTAATCCTGATAAACCAAAAATGATATTTCCTTTTCAAAAAGAAAATATAGAACGTGATTTCCAGTTAGGGACAGACACGTGGAAAGCCGGAGATCTGACTTTTACAATTTATTCGCAAGCACAATCTGTTCCAGACCCGACGGCTAGTTCAGATGAAGAGTTGAAATCAACGATCATGCCAGCTGTTATTGCTGAAGTAACGATCGATAATACAAAAGGAACGAAAACAAGAAGAGCAT
>SKOL01000659.1 GCA_007120055.1 Anaerobacillus sp. | reverse complement strand
TTGTACAAGACGCTTTGTGATTTCTCCTCCAACTGAACCATTTGCACGAGAAGTCGCATCTGGACCTAATTGAACTCCAAATTCAGAAGCAATTTCATACTTCATTTGATCTAATGCTTGTTGAACTCCAGGTACTACTAATTGGTTTGAACTATTGTTGTTTGCCAAGATAATCACCTCCTCTTGTACTACTATTTTGTTTCATTTCGCTACAAGTATGTAAGCATTTTAATAGTAATTTTTTACATTTATTGAGGGGGGTTATTACTCACAACAAACCAATATTTTTGATCTAAACATTCTTAGCCGTATCATTTAAAGTTTCTGCTGTTGATGCGACCGTTGTTGTTCCTTGTCCAATCTCTTCAATTACGAGCGCTAATTCTTTAAAATCACCTTCAACTTTTTGAACTTCATTCATGTTTACTTCTAAAGAACTGACAATTTCAGCGAAGTTTCGTTTCGTAGTGACTGTTTCTTTGCTACCTTCATCGATAAAGCCTTCCACTTCAGTAAGTGACCTCGAAACATCATTCATGAACTGTGAAGATTGGTCGATCAGCTGTTTAATATTTTGAACTGAATTTTTCGTTTGCTCCGACAACTTACGAACTTCATTAGCAACCACTGCAAAACCCTTACCATGCTCTCCAGCTCTTGCCGCTTCAATTGCCGAATTAAGTGCTAATAAGTTCGTTTGTTCAGCTATATTTTGTACGATATTAACAACTTGTTGAATTCGTTCCGAAGATTCAATCAATTTCGTAACAACTTGGCCCATTTGACTAGCGCTGTCTTTAATTGACGACATTTTTGCTTCTAAATCAACAATACTTTCATTTCCTTTTAAAGCAGTAGTTTTCGTTTTTTCCGAAGCCGCGGCGCTCTCAACAACCCTACCACTTAATTCTGTTGTACTTGACACCAATTGTTGAACAGAAGCACTCGTTTGTTCCGATAAAGCAGCTAATTCCTCACTAATATCAGTAATCTTAGCTTTTAGTTCACCTCTAACTTTTTCATACTCACGTTCACGCTGTCGTAAATTTTCCTTTTCGTATGCTTCAAGCACTAATTGTTGTTCAAAATTTAGTAATTTACTAACAATAGTAATGGCTTCCGCACTTTTTTTGGGATCCGTAATATTTGTTTTAATAATATTAGTAAGTGAGCTAAATAAATTTTGAAAAGCCCCCATGTACCATTTAGGTTCTAATCCGATACGATAATGAACTTTTGCTACATTGGTTCGTTTTTCGATAAACTCTTGATTTATAATGCCGTTAAACATTTCTAATATATGTTTCTCTAACGTTTGACGAAGCCTATCGACAGAGCTATGCTGTTCTATAATTGTTTTCAAATTATTAGCCTTCAAAATTGTCGAATAAAACGTTTCAACTAAGTCTTTTTGGTGTTCATTAATAAGGGGCTGAAGTGACTTAATAACTTTTAGGTCCTCTAAAGATAGGTCAATGATCTCTAGTTGCTTTATAATATCATCATTTTCTGTGTCTATTTTACTTTTAAAATGATCATCCACTTTTAGCTTAAACCCTTTAGGCTTATCGTTCGCTTTTTTAAATGTTAAAAATTTCATTTACGTTCGCCTCCCTCAACTGCATGACTTGATTATAACTACATAAACAACATTTTAACAGTAATAAATGTCGTATTTTGCAGAAAAAACTTTGCATAATAAAAACGGCCTTATAAAAGACCGTCGTTAGTTTTATAAACCCCAGTATGTCATCGTATCAATTACCCCGATGATAATAATGATTACACCAGCCGTTCGCTGGACGATTAATCCAATTTTTCTTCCTTTTTTCATAAACTTCCCACTTAATCCGAAATACCAAATAAGGAATACAGTAATAATTAAAGGAATAGATGTACCAATCGCAAAAATACTAGGTAACACTGCCCCGTACGGCACTGCTAAAGCCATCGGCATTAAAACGATAAAAAATAAAATAAACATCGTCGGACAAAAACCGAGTGAGAAACTTAATCCTAATAAAAATGAACCTATTTTGCCTCGTTTTTCAGATTTGCTTTTCCACAATGATACTGTCCATCGCATCGTAAACAATCCAACTAAGTATAAGCCCATTAAAATTAAAATTGGACCTAATATTTTTCTAATCCAAGGAAAATATTCAATTAATTGTTGTTGAAATTCAGTTCCTAATATCCAAACGATGAGGCCTAGCCCCGAGAATGCGACGATTTTTCCTAAAATAAAAAAACCTGTTTCAGACCATGCTGCTTTTTTTTGCAACGAATGATTCCCAAATAATGTGATCGCACTCATATTTCCAGTAAACTGACATGGGGCAAGTGAACCAACAATTCCGAGTAGCAATGCCGAAATTATTGGAATATGTTCTGTTCCATAAGCTGCGTTCATGAACGGTTCTCTAAAAAAATAAGTAATCTGCTCCAATAGTTGATACATACTTTTCACCTACTTTAAATCGTATGAATTCATTGTTTCATAGATTATCTAATAATTAAATAGAGAAAGTATGAAGAAAACATGTAGAATTGTTGATACTTTTTTCGGCGGTGTCTGACACCGCTCGTGGACTTTTGGCATATTTGTCCACCTGAGGCGGACATTTAGCTACCTTGAGAAGAACTTTGCCATTTCCTATAGTCACAAAAAAGAAGATTATCCCAACGAGTGAGTAATCTTCCCCTTAACTCCTTAAATCCTTTTTAGTTTTGAACTTATTAAGTCAGCTACTAATACATAACGTTGCTTTGCTGGACCAATATACGTAAACGGGTAACATGTACTTAACGTTAGTGTCGCTGTCCTCTTCGGAACAATCACTGTCGTATCGTCTGCGTCAACAATTCTCGTTTTTCTTACTTTATATGTATACAACGCTTGCTCATTTTCAACCTTTAAAATATCACCCTTTTTCACTTCACCTA
>SKOL01000367.1 GCA_007120055.1 Anaerobacillus sp. | reverse complement strand
TTTTACCGCGATTCGTCCCGGAGGGCGCCTCATAATTTGTATGTAAATTTATCAACTTTAAATAGAGCGGCATCCTCGCCAGGTACAGTCGTTCGTCCAGGCAATGTAAGTAGGCAAGGAAGAACGGGCAATACAATATCAATTGAATATAGTCCCAACTATCGTGTGTCATTTCAATATGATACAGATGAGAAAGCTTATAAACGCTTAATTAACGGCAGTAATCATCGCGATGCCACCGGTGAACAAATCTGGGCTAGAAACATTATTATTCAGTATACAGACCATCCTACAGACTTGTTCGGACGCCCGACTCCTGATGTTCTAGGACAGGGAACCATTGATTTTTATGCGAACGGTCAGCATTTTACAGGAACATGGCGGAAGGACAGCCCTAATTCTGCCACCCGGTTTTACTATGACGATGGTCAAGAAATCGAACGCGTTTACGGCCCAACTTGGATTCAGATTGCGCGATCTAAGTAGGGGTGCCAGGCACTTAACTTATTAACTTATTTGAAAAAGGAGCGTCAAACATTCTTGTATAATGGAATGATTGGCGCTCCTTTTTTGCATAGATTCCGCTCGGTTCCATTCTAATTGGGCGAACTCCTCTTCCAATACAAGTCTCAATTTCTGTACCAAAATCATATACACCTTCCTTCCACATTCATGCTATTTCGAGCCTGAATGTTTGAAAGAAGTTGAGTAGTTTCACGGCTTGAAATCTGATACATATATAAATTGTCAGATGTACTTCGATAAATTATCAGGTCTTCCTTTAGTATATATTGCAAACCGATATCACTACTGTTTTTTTAGTTTTCATAAAGGAAAATATTTAAAAATACAGATCCTATATTGCTGTATTTATGGGGGTTTTTACACAGTTTTTTAAATTTTTCTGAAGCTATAATTGGTATCGGTCTGGTGGCAAGCAGGTAAGCCAGTGCCTAGCACTTACTTATATCTCTTATGGACTCTCCACCTTCTAGGTAGTGATTCAAAGCTACTAGTTGTTTCTAAAGGATATTTTTTCATAAAAATATGCACCCCAAGTGTTAGTTATGTCTAACAATTGGGGTGCAGCACACGGACTTGTTCCCTCGCCCCAGATTAGCATGTGCCAATTTATTTTAATTCCTTTGCTACTTTCTTTAAATAATTTGGGATTTTATTTTCACTTTGACAATGATTACAATAAATAATATTGGCTGAATGATTGGAAAAATAATGATGCATGATATGTTTTGTTACTTCAGAAGGTAAACCACAGCTCGTACAAAACCATAAGTATTTATAATTCATAACCCAACCACCTTTTCTTAAGTTTTGGTGCTTGACCCCCGATGGGTTAAATTGCTAAAGCCAAAGTACCTTAATAGATGCCACCATTATTGAAGGGAGCTCCAAGAATTTAGCAATAGTTTACGCATTGATGTAAGCGTTTAAATTTATGTAATACTAATTCTATTTATATTATTTATATTCCTGCCTTAGATGGAAAATAACTTGAAGTTTTTTGGATTAGGTACCAGATTCGGTGCCAGGCACCTAACTTATTAACTTATCTTTTTGAAAAGACTGAATTTTAATTGACGAGAGTTGAGCTAGTTTTTATAATAATATTAACGCATTACTCTTTTCATCGTTTTATCCACGATTTTCTTCAGATTTTACCTCTATGGTGCCAGGCACTTAACTTATTAACTTATTAACTTTTCACTCATCACACTTATGAATCTTTTTGACGATCTCAAGCTAGGAGGTGTTTTTTGTTGTGGGGCGGAGACCGAGGGTAGAGATTAAAGGTGGGGTCTATCATGTCATACAAAGGGGGAATAACCGCGAGTATATATTTAGCGAGAATGATGATAAACGGTACTTGTTGGAAATGGTAAATCACTATAAAGAGGTAATGAATTTTAAGTTGCTTGGGTATGTCTTCATGGACAATCACTACCATATGGTGTTGAAGACGTTAGATGCTAGATTGCAAGATATTATGCACCGGATCAACTCAAAGTATAGCAAGTACTATAATTATCACAATGAAAGAACAGGACATGTTTTTGAAAACAGATATAAAGGCATTATTGTGTACGATCAAAGATACCTTTTTTCGTTACTTCGCTATGTTCACCAAAATCCAGTGAAGGCAAAGATGTGTGAGAGGGTTAAAGACTATCCATGGAGTAGTGATTCTTTTTATCGAAAGAATAGAAGAGGAGGGATTGTTGATATTGATTATATTTTAAATATGTTTTCTAGAAATAGACAGCAAGCGATTAACGCTTATAGTAGATTTATGGATGCCGACAAGATGGAAGAAGAAGATACTTTTGAAGGAGTTGCGGCTATTGGTGCAAAGGAAGAAGCTAGTGAGGAAGAAACTTCTAATGCAAAACAAGTGCCATTGATCCAAAGAAAAAGTCTAGATGAAATTTTAGGTGAAGTTACAAGAGATAAAGCAATTTATGAGGCGGTCAAAAGTGGTTCGAGGCGAAGGTACTTAACTTCCTATAAGCAGGAATACATCCAGCGAGCGTTAGCTTCGAATTATACGATGAAGGAAATTGGAGAACATATCTCGATCAGCGAAGCGGCAGTTTTTAAAAGTGCCAGGCACTTAACTTATTAACTTATTTAAACCCTAAGCCGGTTAACCGTTTGTTATATGAAACGGGGTGTGTTATTGCCATACATCAACGTGCTTTTCTCATTTATTGATCTCATAAGCAACACAACGACCATCTAGTCTAGAGCATTTTTTTATAATTTAAAAAAACCTAACACAAGTTAGGTTTGGTCATCATATGTATGGCGGACCCGACCGGGGTCGAACCGGCGATCTCCTGCGTGACAGGCAGGCATGTTAACCACTACACCACGGGTCCACGTCATTATTGTAATAGAAGAATTGTGATGAAAGAAAGATAGTTTTTAG
>SKOL01000242.1 GCA_007120055.1 Anaerobacillus sp. | reverse complement strand
TGGCAGTTACAGCAAGGGATTCACCATCACGAAGCAATTGAACCAGCTTTTTTTATGCTTAGATGGAAAATTGCTGATAAGATATTTTATAAGAGGATCCGAATTGGAGATAACAATTTTCAGGAAGGTGACATGAAGTATGCTTCCCTGTTCCCGTTTGTCTATGAATATTATGATAGTAGTGATTTGCCATTCCAGCTATTAATGGAGTATTACTCCCCTGTAATACCCCACAACTATCAGGACAGTTCTCTTCCGATTACATGCTTCAACTTCTACTTAAAGTCTAAAATAAATGAAGAAATTGAGGTGAGTGTTGGTCTGTCCTGGCCAAATTTGCTCGGATGGAGGCTACCTTTTATCGCCAGCGATGTGCGGCAGGGTATGCAGTGGCCAACGCAACAGTACGCAGGTAATTCAGGGAAAATCGGTTCCCACAGCACCAATGAATGTCACGTAGTTCAATATAAAAGCAGCCCTGTAAAACAAAAAAGTGATATGTTGGGCAATGTAGTGCTCTCTCTTAAAGGAGACGACCACTGGAATACAAGCTGTAAGCCGTGCTTTAGAGCTAACCAAATAGCCACAGGGGAAGCGGATGTGGATCAGAAGTATACGATCGCCCACATGGAAGAGCAGTTTAAAACCGAGGGGAAATTAGATAATGATCATACTCATTGGGAAGCACACTGGCATGAACCAGTAGCTAGTGCGATAGCAGCAAATGCTATTCTTCATCCCGAGCAGGAAAGTCAGCTTCTATTTAATATTACGATGGATATGCCGATCACATCCTTTGGTGCTGGCCGAAGCTGGTACAAAGCATACACTGAAAAGTATGGCACAGAGTGTGAAAGTTCACTACAATTGGCTCAACAAGGACTTGAATCTAATGCCAATTGGCTAGAGGAAATCAGTTCCTGGCACAAAAAAGAATTAGACGATTCAGGTCAAGTCCCTTCTAAAGTAAAAGGAGCCCAAATAAATGAGTTGCAGTTTGTAGTTGCTGGGGGAAGTGTTTGGGTTACAAAGCCCGTCGAAGAACATGAAGAAGAAACGCCCAAGTTGCAGCAGAACTGGCATTACGGCATTCTTGAGGGTTTTGACACAGGATATTACTACTATAACACTTTAGATTTATGGGTATATGCATTCCCAGCTTTGAGCAAGCATTGGCCCAAATTATCAGAGAATGTTTTTGCAGATTTTCTCCACACAGCTACTCTTGTGGATGATAGAAAACACATGGTGTATAGAACCGCTACCATCGAGGAAAACCTTGTTTACGGAAAGCTTCCCCACGACATGGGAAGTGCACCAGAAGATCCTTGGGTTCAATTAAATGGCTATGTTCACCGGGACGACCCGAACCTGTGGAAGGATCATAACCCTTCTTTTATCTTAGCATATTACTTGCACAGGAAAATAAATGGAAACCAAATTACCCAGGATGAGTTTGAGACATTAGTGGAAATCGCTAAGTTTACTGAAGCTCAGGATACTGAAGATATTGGCGTTCCTAGACACGACGAGTTTGGAGACAGCACTTGGGACAACCTAGATATGAATGGCTTGTCTACCTATGCTAGCAGCTTGTGTATCGGTGCTTGGGCTGTAATGGTAAAGCTATCAGAGGTACACAACCCTAAAAGGGTAAGCTACTATAAAGATAAGCTAGTAAAGGCTCAAAAAACGATAGAAACACTATGGAACGGTAAATATTATAAGACAAATGATTTAGGGAAATATAGTGAGGCCACAATGACAGACTCTTTATTTGGGGTTTATATGGCTAAAAAGGCAGGATTAGGTGACTTACTTCCTTTAGAAAAGGTACAGTCCCATCTAAAGAGCATTTATGAAAATAACCTGATGGCTTATGCTGGAGGGAAATATGGGCCTCTCCTAGTCGCTGAACCAGGTCGTCAACGCTATGATCAAGATGGTGGCGAGGAACTACAAGTGAACGAAGTGATTGTAGGTTCTGCTTGGATGTTTGCTGCAATGCTCTATGAATACGATTTAAATCAAGAAGCAGACTACCTAGCGAATAATCTAAGTGACATGATCTACAAAGACACGGGCTTGCAGTTCCGCACCCCTGCCGCATGGGATAACGCAGGTAAATACAGAGCGCCCCTTAACATGAGACCACTGGCCATTTGGATGATTTAAAGAGAGTTCAAAAAGATCCCTTGCAGAGTATATTATCTACAAGGGATCTTCTAATCTCCAGCTTTGATGTTTCTTTTTTTCAAGCCCACATTCCATTCGATAAAAATTTAGTTTCTTTATCATTGAGTTGTTTAAATTGAATTTTTGTGTTGCTTTCATTAATACGCTGATTTCATTTTCAATATCTGGTTTTAGTAAACGATTGAGAGATTTATAATCACCCTATAAAGGTGTCTCTAATATAGGTATCTTAAAAAATGAATAATAATAAAAGAGCCAACTTTGTATATTTGGCTCTTTTATATTCCGTAAAAAATATGTAGATGTGAGCGATTTAACGCAACTACATACAGATACTTAATGGCGATAATCTGAAATTCATTAATTAATAAAAAAATTATAGAAAATATATTGAAAACGTCATTATTTATTGTATAATAAATTTATAACATCATTACCTTTTAATTAAAGATCATAATCTTTTAGGTGGGTGGTGTTAATTTGGTTGAGAAAATAAAAAATCTAATTCGTAATTTCCGTTTATTGAATTACACCAAAAGGAGTTTTGGAGTATGGGATAATGTTGGATTTACATGAGGAACAAACGGAGGAGGTAGGGATATGCGCAAGAAAATATTGATTGGTCAAGCGGGGGGACCGACGGCGGTAATAAATGCCTCACTTGCTGCTTTTGTTGAGGAACTCTCCAACTTTCATAACATATCTTACACCGTTAATGGGTACGAGGGGTTAGCGAATAATAACATCGTTAATGGGACAAATG
>SKOL01000449.1 GCA_007120055.1 Anaerobacillus sp. | reverse complement strand
TGGTTTACTTTACACCCTAAGGTATGAAAGGCAACTGACGGCATCCTCATCACCTCAACATTTCAAAATGATAAGAAACTGCTGATAGAAAATATAATGCAGCTGTTTCTGTTCGTAAAATTCTTGGTCCAAAACTACATGGTATGAAACCAGCTTGTTCTAACTCTAATACTTCTTCATGAGTTAAGCCGCCTTCAGGTCCTATTAAAACAAAAATTGATGAAGCTACTTCAGCTTTTTGAAGAGATGTAGCTAAATTATTAAATTCACCAGCTTTTGCGTTTTCTTCAAAAGCGACAATCTTTATATCATGATTTTCAGCCTCTTTTAATAGTTGCTGAAAAGAAAGTTTACTATAAACTTTTGGCACGATATTTCGATACGATTGCTCAGCAGCTTCTTTCGCTATTTTCTCTAACCGCTCTCGCTTCTTTTCTGATTTTTTCTCATCCCACTTTACGATTGAACGACTTGCTTGAAAAGGAAGAAAAGCGAAAGCACCTAACTCTGTCCCTTTTTGGACAATTAACTCTAGTTTATCACCTTTAGGTAGACCTTGGGCAACGGTAACTTTTACCGGAAGTTCCGTATTTTGCGTCAAATATTCAACGACATCCCCTTTTACCTCATCAGGAGAAATGCACGTAATTTTGCAATGAGCAACTAAACCATCCTCATTTATACAAATCAGCTCATCTCCCTCACTCATACGCATAACTTTGCTAATATGCTTAACATCTTCACCGATAATTGAAAAATCATTATCGTTCAACTGGTTATTAGCAACAAAATACCTTTGCAATAAAAGCACCTTCCTTACTTTTTGGCAATAAAAGCTACCCAATCTTCCATTTCAAGTGTATCTTCAATGATAAAGCCTTGGTTTGTTAGAGAATCTTTTACTTCTTGTTTTTTCGCTTTAATAATACCCGAAGTAATAAATGTACCACCAGTTTTAAGTGACGAGTAGGCATCATTAACAAAACGAACGATCACTTCAGCTAAAATGTTAGCGACAATTAAATTGGCTTTTTCATCTATATTTTCTAACAAATTATTTTGTTGGACAGAAACTACGTCTTGAACATTATTAAGCTCTACGTTTATCTTTGCACTATTTACTGCTACTTCATCTAAATCTAGTGCCAAAACTTCTTTAGCTCCAAGCTTTGCAGCCGCTATACTTAAAACACCAGTACCTGTTCCGACATCTATGACATAGTCTTTTTCTTTGATCATTTTTTCAATCGCTTGCGTACAAAGAACCGTTGTTGGGTGTGTTCCCGTACCAAATGCCATACCTGGGTCAAGCTCTATAATACATTCACTGTTACTTTCTGGCTCGTACTCTTCCCAAGTTGGCTTGATTGTAATGTGATTAGAAATTTTCACTGGTTTATAATACTTCTTCCAAGCTGTTGCCCATTCTTCTTCATTCACTTCACTCATCGTCACTTTATTAACGCCAATATCTATACCGTAAGAAATTAGATCATTAATTGCTTCTTTTATTTCTTCTACAGTTTCATATAAGGTGTTGTTCATCTGTAAATAAGCCTTAATAATTACCCCTTCTTCTGGATAATCAGTAGATGAGAGTTGGTAAATTTCACCGAATTGATCTTCTCTATCTTTTATCAAATCTTGTGGATCTTCAATTACTACACCACTAGCACCCGCCTCGTGTAAAATATTACAAACCGGTTCAACTGCTTCTTGTGTTGTATGAATACTAACTTCAGACCATTTCATTTAAACCAACTCCATCTCTTTTAATAACTAAATTGATCAATCGTTAAAACTTTTAAATGCTCTCTTCACTTTAGAAAAGAAGTTTTCACTTTGCTCATCAGGGGCTTGGTTACCACTAATATCTCCAAACTCACGTAACAACTCTTTTTGTCTTTCGGTTAAATTTTTTGGAGTAATGATTTGAACTTGAATATGTTGGTCCCCTTCACCATAACCCCTAACATTTGGAACACCTTTCCCTCTGAGTCGGAAGTTTGTACCTGACTGTGTCCCTGCAGGGATTTTTAACTTAATTTTACCTTGAAGAGTTGGCACTTCGATTTCATCACCGAGTGTCGCCTGAACGAATGTAATTGGCATTTCACAGTAGAGGTCATCACCATCGCGCTCAAAAAACTCATGAGGTTTCACATTAAAGACAACGTATAAGTCACCAGGAGGTCCTCCGTTTACTCCAGCTTCCCCTTGACCTGAAATACGGATTTGTTGACCGGTATCGATTCCCGCCGGGATTTTAACGTTTATTTTTTTACGTTTACGAACCTTCCCTTTACCACCACATGTTTTACACTTATCTTTCACAAATTTTCCGGTACCTTCGCAGTGGTGACATACTCGCTTGTTAACGATACGTCCAAATGGTGTATTTTGTTCAACACTAAGTTGGCCAGTACCGTGACAATGTGAACAAGTTTCAGGTTTAGTTCCTGGCTTTGCACCATCCCCATGACAAGTTTCACAAGTTTCTTCTCTTGGGATCTCAATATCCGTTTCTTTTCCAAAAACAGCTTCCTTAAATTCAAGGTTCATCGTATATTGTAAATCTGCTCCTTGTCTTGGGGCATTAGGATTTCTTCTTGAACCGCCACCACCAAAGAACATATCAAAAATATCACTGAAACCGCCAAAGTCACCGCCAGCACCACCACCAAAGCCTTGATTAGGATCGGTGTGCCCAAATTGATCATAATGTGCCTTTTTTTGTGGATCCGCTAGTGTATCATAAGCTTCTTTTACTTCTTTAAATTTTGTTTCTGCATCCGGTTCTTTATTTACGTCTGGATGATATTTTCTTGCCAGCTTTCGATAAGCTTTTTTTACTTCGTCTACAGGTGCATCTTTATCTACACCTAGTACTTCATAAAAATCGCGTTTACTCATTGTACCCACTCCCGAATTTATTACATAACGAATATGTTAACATTTTATAT
>SKOL01000572.1 GCA_007120055.1 Anaerobacillus sp. | reverse complement strand
TTTAGAAAAAAACCATTAAAAGATTGGTTAATCGTTTACTTTTTCGTAGGTTTAATCTCAGGAATAATTGATAAAATTCTTGTAACGAAAGGTAAACTAAAATATCCAGTCAAAAAATTCAAAAACATTTTCTTAGTATCCTGTACGTTCGACTACATAATTTGCCCTCTAATGAATATTATTTATAATCAAGTTACATATAAGGATAATTATATACTTAAATTCTTAAAGTTATTTTTATTTATAACGCCGATGACTTTGTTTGAAACATTCCTAGAAAAAAATACCAACCTAATAAAGTGGAAAAATGGATGGAAATGGTATCATACATATATATCGATTTTCATTAAATATTTTTCTGTCCGTACTTTAATGGATCTAGTAAGATACATTTCTAAATTACAAGATACTGTTCTTTCTCAAGATATGAATAGAAAAACCTGAATTAATGACTGATGACACATTGATTCAGGTTTTGTTTTTTAAAAATTTAGGTTGGGGATTTGATACGTAAACTGTTGGCGTAGTCACTAACCTAGACATAATTACCGCGATGACACATAGTAATGATGCGATTAAAAAAGCTGTGGCGAACGGTGTTTCAGCGGCGATCAGCGGACCAACGAAAGCAGATAATCCGTAAGCTTGATACATTAAGCCGTAATTGATTCCGATATTTCTCGTTCCATAAAAATCAGCAGTAATGGTAGGAAATAAAGATAAAAAGCCCCCAAAACAAAAGCCGATGATCGACACATAAAATAAAAATGTTGCAAAGTTCATCGTGACATCACTCATTAAAAACATCACTAATCCAGTTAAAATATAGATGAAAGTTAACGTATTGGTGCGACCAATATTATCAGAGATAACCCCTAACAAAATTCGACCAGCGGCGTTAAAGATCGCAATAACCATGACTGCAGTACCCGCTGTATCAAGATCAAGTTGAACTACCTCCATCCCGATATCAACCGCAAAGCTAATCACCATAAGCCCTGAAATACAGCCAAATAAATACATCAACCATAAAAGGTAAAATTGTTTCGTTTTAAGCATTTGCTTCGGTGAAAATTGATCATCACATAATTGAGATACACCTCCGAGTTTATTTTTACTTGAATAATTCGGAGGATTGATTAATAATTGAGCACCACCGACAACTAATATAAAATAAATGATCCCTAAATATAAAAACGTTGAAGATACGCCGAACGTCTCGACGAAATAAACAATCACCGGTTTAAAAACTAAACCACCAGCACCAAATCCAGCTACAGCAACCCCACTAATGAAGCCTCTTTTTTCAGGAAACCACTTGACACAGGCTGCAAGTGGACAAACATAAGCAATCCCGATACCGGCGCCACCAATAAGCCCGTAAAATAAATATAATTGATATATTGTCGTCGCATGACTTGATAATAATAGTCCAAGGCCTAAAAGAACACCACCGAATGTAGCGACTAACCGAGGTCCAATCATGTCTTGAACTTTTCCAGCTAAGATCGTAAATAAAGCAAACGTAGCAATCGTAATAGAAAAAGTAATGATAATATCGTCTTTTGCCCAACCAAACGTATCGGCGAGAGGCTGATTAAATAAACTCCACGCATAAACCGCCCCTAAACTTAATTGAATACATATTGCACCAAGTACGACAAACCAGCGGTTAAACATGTTATCCCTCCTTGTCAGTTAGTATCGTTAATGAAGTGTTATTTTATTTAAAAGTTGTCATGAAAATATTACAGAAATAAGATGACCATAATTTTATTATGTAAACTAAATATTTATATTTTTAATTTTTTTTCGGAGTCTATTGAAAATGAATTAGCGGCTTAACGAGTAGTTTCTCATTTTTTCCACATTATCAAGTTTGCTCAAAGGTGAATCTACTTTTTTGAAGAAATATATATAATAAAAGCTTTAAATATGCGAGGGATGAAGATGATTTATAGCAATTTTACATGTACGAAATATATAGCTGTACAATCGGGAACTTCTAACAGGGGAAAAGACGGAATCTTAGGAAATGCTACTCCTACTGAATTATGCAGGTTTATTAACGGGGAAATTTATCATGCGACAGCTATATTAGGGCAAATAAGAACGAAAATGGATGATTTTAAAAAAGAAATGAAGAGGTGGCAGCAAATTTTATTTCAGTGTGGAGGAGATTTGTACATTACTAACGGTTTTAATGTTACGGGGAAAGAGGTCACATTTCTAAAAGAATGGTTAAGTAGGTTAGAGTCAACGGTTAAGCAGCCTAAAAACTTTGTGTTACCGTCCGGTCACCAGCTTAATCCACTTTTTCATCAAATAAGTGCCATTGTCACGCAAGGCGAACGTTGGTTCGTTCAAGCTTCAAAGCTCACGCCACTATCAGATGGTGTTCGGACGGTATTATACTTAAGCTCCCAAATTGCTTTTTTATTATCACTTTATGTAAATGAAGCGTACGGCTATGATCATGAGTATGTTTATGAGTAATAAGGGTTGTGTTAAAGGAGAAAGTATAACACTTTTGTGTGTATGCACAGTGCGTTAACACATATAAGCTGTCGATTATGTTGCGATTGATAGAATTAATGAAAAGCATAAAAAAGAAAAGAAAAGGGACTGTCCACATAAGCGCTGACACCAAGAATAGAAAAATAAATTTTTTTCGTCTATACTGATTGTGAGTTTAACGGTTATCGACACTTTTGTTTTGTGACAGCCCCAATTGTTAGTGGTTCTTATTTATTAAATCATCATGGTCAGTTGCTTTTGGCTGTTCTTCTAAATATCCAAACTCAATTTCTAATTCGACACATTGGTTAGCATATAAAGTGGTTTCTGTTATTGTTTTATTGTAAAAAGCAAACAAATCACGTCTAGTACTAATTGCTAAAGCTTCACCATAAAAAGCAATTGCAAATCGAATAACAGTTAATATGATTTCTAGTGTCATTTTAT
>SKOL01000184.1 GCA_007120055.1 Anaerobacillus sp. | reverse complement strand
CCAGTTAATAAAAACATTAGTCGAAAAACATATAAGGCCAAAATCACGTGTGGATGGTGGGGATTTAAGGTTTGAGAGTTATGAAGACGGGGTTGTTATTATCGGTGCCCATTCTGCGTGTGCAACATGTTTGTGTTGTGAAGACAGGTTGCTTGAGTGGTTAAAAAATGAAATTCAAACACAGTTAAAATTACCACAGATTGAAGTTTTTATAAAGCGATATATACCGTACTATAAAAGGTAAAGGAGAGGTATAATGGGGCATTTAAAAGTCAGAAGAGGGAGTATCCCAATAGAACAATGGATAAAGCTAGTATTCAAACAAGTTGATGAATTTATAATAGATGAAGAATACGATATTGATGGTTGGGAAATTAGAAATGCAGAGTATAAGCCAACAGGTTACTTATGGCATGATGATTTTCACAGTATTCAACAAGGAGATCTTTGGGGAGGCCCTGACGTAACCTCTGTTTTTAGATGTAATGTTACGATACCTAAAAACTTTTCAGAAAAAAACGTGTATTTTTATATGCATACAGCTAGTGAAGTAATTGTAACAGAAGAAGGACAATACCTAGCAGGTCTTGACCCAAATCGTAAATATTTTAAATTAATAGATAAAGAGGAGGTTAAACAAAATATCAACCTCCAACTTGAAGCCTATACGAGATCAAAGCCCGACGATGAACGCAATACGGATGTTAGTAGTTCATTAGTTGGCTGTGCCCATTATTTTGAACGGCCTAAATTAGTAACTATTAATGATGAATTTTTATCATTGAAATATGATTTGAAAGCGATTTATGATGCTGGTTATGCTGAATTGATTGACACAGAAGTTAAGGAGTTTTTGCAATATCATATGGAAGAATTGCTAAAGTTATTTCCTCCATATGGGAGTGGCAAGGATGCATTTATTAAGAGGCTCCCAATCATAAATGAGTATATTAATAAAAACATATACGGTAATTATGAACACCTAGGTAAGAAAGGAAATGTCGCTCTAGTGGGACATTCTCACCTTGATATTGCTTATCATTGGAGGGTAGATCAAACTGTTCAAAAAAATGCAAGAACAACGTTAATTCAGCTTAATCTAATGGATCAATATCCGGACTTTAAATATTCGCATTCGCAAGCATGGGTATATGAATCGTTGGAAACTTATCACCCTGAGTTATTCCAAAAGGTAAAACAAAAAATAATTGATGGTCAGTGGGAAATTGTAGGTGGTATGTATGTAGAACCAGACTGCAACTTAATTAATATTGAAAGCTTTACAAGACAAATACTTTACGGAAAGAAATACTTTAAAGAAAAATTTAATGTAGATGTAGATAATGCATGGCTACCTGATGTTTTTGGTAATAGTGCCATAATGCCTCAAGTACTAAAACAAGGTGGTATCAATTATTTTGTAACTCATAAGTTATCAGTTTGGAATGATACGAATAAATTTCCGCATTCTCATTTTAAGTGGAGAGGGATAGATGGTAGTGAAGTAAATACGTGTGTCCCACCTATACATTTTGTTACTTGGATGGACACGGATGAAACGATTAAAAATTGGAAGGAATTCACAGCGAAAAACTACTCTGACGAAACACTGCAGTTATACGGCTATGGTGATGGTGGGAGTGGTGTAACTGACGAAATGCTAGAGTTATATGAACGCCAACAAAAATTACCTGGTATTCCTAAGCAACGTCTATCGACTGCTAAAGATTTCTTATACTCTGCTTTTTCTAAATCTTCTGACTATCCGATGTGGGATGGTGAATTGTATTTAGAGATGCATAGAGGGACATTTACTACCAAAGGTGATATAAAAAAGCAAAATAGATTTGGAGAATTTGAGTCTCAAAGAGTCGAAACATTGTGTACATTAGTTGATATCCTTCATGGCGATTATAATCAACAAAGGAATATCGATGAATTATGGAAAAAATTATTACTAAATCAGTTCCATGATATATTACCTGGTAGTCATACTCATCCAGTTGGGTTAGATGCCCTTGAGACGTACACAGAAATGTTTACTGGTTATAAACAGCTTGAAATAGACGCTTTAACTAAAATAGCGAAATCATCTGATAGTCGTATGAAAAATTATTACGCTTTTAACTTCTTGAGTGATGCTCGTAATTATCATATTTATATTGCCGCATGTCATTGGGAGGATCAATATAATGCGTTAATTGATTCGAAAAATAATATATTCCCAGTTCAAAAGATAACGAAAGCTAATGGAGACCAAGAATATATCGCAGAAATTAACAGCATTCCTGGTCTATCACTTACCAATTTTAAAGCAGGAAACATGAACAAAAATGATGTTCGGATGAAAGTGTCAAAACATTTTATGGAGAACGATTTTTATCGCATCGATTTTAGTGAAACCGGTAAAATAGTTCATTTATACGATAAAAAGAGAAATAAAACAATTAATGCTGACAATGAAATTGTAAATGACTGGGTGATCTATGAGGACAAACCAGGTGCGTTAAATGCATGGGATATTGTGAGAACGTATAAAAACCAATTTCAGTACGTGTCCGATTGGAGTAATATACAAGTTGTTGAAGAAGGGCCTGTATGCTCTGCGGTAAGGATGGAAAAGAAATTTAGTAACAGTCGTGCAGTTCAAATCATTAGGATTTATAACAATAAGCCACAAATCGATTTTGATACTTGGGTGGATTGGAATGAAGAGGAAAAATTGTTGAAAGTAAATTTCCCTGTTAATGTGAAATCTCGTAGCTATACAACGGATACATCTGCTGGGGGATACGAGAGAGTAAATCACCGGAATACTAGTTGGGAACAAAGTCAGTTTGAGGTGCCATGTCATAAATTTGTTGACATGTCTGAGGGTCAATTTGGTGTATCTATTTTAAATGATTGTAAGTATGGTTGTGATGTTGAAGGAAATTCAATTAATCTAAGCTTGTTAAAATCGACAATT
>SKOL01000477.1 GCA_007120055.1 Anaerobacillus sp. | reverse complement strand
CATCTCGGTTTAAAAGGAATGCAAGAAAGGATCGAATCAATAGGTGGAAACTTAATTATTGAATCGAACGAAGGAATCGGGACGACCATTTATGTCAAAGATATCGTGATTGGAGATGAAACGAATGGATAAACCGAAAATAATGTTAGCTGATGATCACGGAGTGCTTCTTTCTGGTATTCAACTATTACTATCTAAAGTAGATGAATGGGAGATTGTCGGCATTGTTTCTAGTGGTGAAGAAGCGATTGAAAAAGCGTCTTTATGGGAGCCTAATCTTATTTTAATGGATATATCGATGCCTGGAATGGGGGGTATTGAAGCTACGAGGCAAATAAAAGAAAAGTTTCCTCACATTAAAGTTCTAATGTTAACGATGTTTTCAGAAGAAGATTATTTAAAGAAAGCTTTAAAAGCCGGTGCTTCAGGATATGTTTTAAAAAAGGCTGTAGATACTGAACTTATTTCTGCAGTGAAAACAGTGTTACAAGGAGAATCTTACATTTATCCGACCATGTCTAGCTTTTTATTTAAAGATTTTAGCGAAGAAAAGAAAGATGAAGATGAGAGTCCATTAAGTCCTAGAGAAAAGGAAGTTTTAAAATATGTCGCATTAGGGTTTACTTACCAAGAAATCGCTGACGAATTGTTTGTTAGTGTGAAAACGGTAGAAACACATAAAGCGAGAATTTCAGAAAAATTAAATATGAAGAAAAGATCGGAACTTGTTCGCTACGCGGTTAGTCAAGGGCTTATCTCGATTAACGAATAATCGAGATAAGATTACATAATTTAATACATTTAATATGTTTTTGTCTTGAATTCTGAAAAAGGTTGATATTTAATATCAATCTTTTTTTTGTTTGCTATTTTGTAAGAAAATATACAATGATCACCAAATATCCCTATTTAATTAGGGAGGGTAAGGGTAAATCCTGACAAAAAGTAAGGTTTAGTATGTACATAAAAAGAAATAGATTTAAGGCTATCACTGATACGAAAATATGAAAAAAGATGGGAAAATAAAGATGTGATAAAAATCACAATGAAAGTAATTCAAATTAGATGAAGGGGTGGAAAAAATGAGTAAGAAACATTTACTAGTGCTTTTGGCAATGCTAGTGATAACTGCTTTCGCGATCGTTGGCTGTTCGAATGAAGAAGCAACGACTGATGAAACAGATTCAGTAGAAACAACGCCAGAAGACACTACGGATACTGACTCAGAAGGCACTGATGATTCAGATGAGACTCCAGAGCCTGTGCAAGTTGACATTAGTAATGCAGAGTATGTTGGGTCAGATAGCTGTGCAGGCTGTCACAACGCTCAACATAGCGGTTGGTCTGAAACAGCGCATCCATTAATGGTTCAAAATGTTGAGAAAAATCCTGATGCAATTAAAGATTACACAAGAGAGTTGATGGAAGCGGAACTTGCTGATTGGGAAAATAGTGAATTCACGACAATCGGTGGCGACAATGAAGGCAAGCGTTTAACTTCTTTAGATGAGCTTGTTTATGTAGTCGGTGGAGAATGGAAACAAAGAGGTCTTATTAGAACAGAACACGGCTTTAACTTTGTACAGTTCCAAGCAAACCCAGAATGGGTAACAGCTGATGGTGAAGTAGTTCCAGCTCGCTTAAATAATTACGGTGGTGGACAACAGTACGAAGACAGATGTCTAGGTTGTCACACGACAGGATTTGATTACGAAGAGATGTTAGCGAACCAAGATCGTCGTGGCAATGATGACTATTACTTCGAAGACTTTGTAGGTGAGTTAGGTGTAGGTTGTGAAGCATGTCACGGACCAGCTAGTGAGCATGTTAGCAACCCTAATAAGGAAACAATCTTAAA
The DNA here is from genome assembly GCA_007120055.1 of Anaerobacillus sp. Next base: position 1,116 of record SKOL01000477.1, on the reverse strand, counting down.
TCCAGCTAACCTTACAGCTCAACAAGAGTTAGATTTCTGTGGTACATGTCACGCAAGAAATGACGGTCAAATTGACCCTCATACTGGTGAAGCGATGAATCACCAAGACTCCATTTTCTATGAGTGGGGCGACGATCTTTATGATCATAAATTAGTCAACAGCCTTGCTAGAGGGGAAAATGTTTTTGTAAGATATGATGAAGATGGTAATGTTGAAGGTTATTGGGATGGCGGCGGATCGCAACGTTTCTGGGCTGACGGTTCTGCAAGAAGCCATCGCATGCAGTATAACGAATTAGAAGCAAATGTAATGAAAATGAATTTAGACTTCACATGTTCAACATGTCATGATTTACATGATCCAAGTACGTTAAAAGGCGGAAGCTGGGAAGCATTAATTAGTGCAGACTTAGAAAGAAACGGAACAGATCAATCTTGTCATCAGTGTCATGATACAAATTGGGATATTAATGAAGCAATGCCTTACACTGCAATGAGTGCTAACGGTGTTCAAGATATGAGACAACATACTTTCGGAACAGTAACAATTGGTGATGTTCCAGAAGACGACAATGAATAAACAATGAAGTAAAGCAAAAGCGCTGCAAATATTGCAGCGCTTTTGCTATCGAAGTGTAATTATCAAGTTTTATTTGTTACCGTTCAAAACTAATCGTATGCCCTTCCAACGTGATATTTTTTAAAATGTGCAACTTATTTTTTCGCTTTGATTTTAAATATTGCTTTTCGAAAGGCGCTGCTAACGATTCTGGTAGTCCTTTTTCAGTAATCTCTCGTTTCATGTGCGCTAAAATAGTTTGAAAATCTTTATCAATTTCCTCTTCTAATTGTTTTCCTTTCTCAATATAAGCAAATAAAATTGGAACTGTCAGTTCACCCTTTTCTTTTTTGCGTTCATACTCAATATAAGCTTCATCGATTAAGAAATTGAGTTCGTTTACTGCTTTTTGTTCAATCTCCTCAAACAGCGGTAAATATTTATTTTGAAGTGTTTCAGCACTATCACTATATACCGAATGAGTACCCAATGTAAAAAACATCATCGTTAATAAAATTATATATTTTTTCATAAATTCACCTTCAATCTTTATCCGT
>SKOL01000220.1 GCA_007120055.1 Anaerobacillus sp. | reverse complement strand
TTTTACCGAATGTTAAATAAGCAATGTTTGTTTCGGCAATATAGTAGTACGCCATAATCGTCGTAAACGCAAAGAAGAATAAGGCGATCCCGACAAATGCAGCTCCAAACCCAGGGAGGAATGTTTCAATGGCTGCTTGCGTATAGCCTGGACCAGGCGCTATGCCTGACAAGCCCTGAAAAAGAAAAGTTTCATCAGGTTTTTGAACGTTATACATTCCCGTAAATAAAATCATAAACGCTGTCGCCGAACAAACGAGTAATGTATCAATATAAACTGAAAACGACTGAACCAACCCTTGTTTTGCAGGGTGTGACACTTCTGCTGCCGCTGCTGCATGTGGGCCTGTCCCTTGACCAGCTTCATTAGAAAAAATACCACGTTTAACACCCCAAGAAATGGCTAAACCGACAATTCCACCAAAAGCAGCATCCAATGCAAAGGCACTTTTAAAAATTAATGAAATAACTCCAGGTAGCTCTGTAATGTTGATTGCGATAATGACTAACGAAACTAAAATATACGCTAGTGCCATGAATGGTACTACATATTGAGCTACGTTCGCGATTCTTTTTACACCACCAAAAATGATAAGACCGATAATAATGACAAGAATGACACCTGTAACGCTAGGATTAATGTTAAAAGCATTTTCTAATCCAACTGCAATAGAATACGATTGAATTCCTGGCATTAATAAGCTCATCGCAACTAATGCTGAAAAGGCAAAAAGGACAGCGAACCATTTCCAGCCGATCCCTTTTTCAATATAGTACGCTGGCCCCCCACGATATTGTCCATCCTGTTTTACTTTATAAATCTGCGCTAACGTCGATTCAACGAATGCACTTGACGCCCCAATAAAACCAATCGCCCACATCCAAAAAACGGCACCTGGACCTCCGAAAGCAATGGCCGTTGCTGTACCTGCAATATTCCCCGTTCCGACACGTCCTGATAAAGCGACCGACATCGCTTGGAAAGATGAAATACCAGCCTTAGAACTTTTTCCTTTAAACATTAGAACGATCATTTCTTTAACATGTCTCACTTGTAAAAAACGGGTTAAAACTGAGAAAAATAAACCTACTCCTAAGCAAATGTAAACTACCGGAGAACTCCATAAGATGCTATTCAACCAGTTGACAAACTCCTCCATAAAATCCCACTCCTCTATATATCTATAAATCAATATTCTGAATTATAATTTAATCACTCTAGCAATGCAATACTTTAAACCATTAAATTACTAAAGGGAATTTCAGGAAAGAAAATGAAAAGGATTGCAGTAAGCGCTTTCAATGGATGTGTTGAACTGGCTGGAAATCACGTAGAAAAGACACCACGATCAGAGGTGGTGTCTTTCCGCTTTTTACTTACTTTTTGTTATACGATCAATATTAAAATATCTTTTTGTCTATTTAGGGGGACAGCCCCTAAATTACATACTTCGCCAAACCTTCTCAATGTACTGACTAGGGTCTATTTCAGAAATTCGATCACACTCACCTAGTAATAAATCACGATATTGAAGTTTTTTTAACGTACTCATTTTTTCATTCCCCAAAAGTAATTATCGGAAAGTGTCCAGCCCACGCGGACAAAATCGCGATTTGTCCACGGGCGGTGTCAGACACCTAATGTAAATCTTGCGGTGAAATGGCGTAGTATTTTTGGTTCATAGGTAAAGGTGACGCCTTTGATTGAGTCCCGCTTTTCGTATAACTGTATTAAAGAATCTGCAATATAGCGAATATGGTTATCGGTATAGGTTCGGCGTGGGATTGTGAGCCTCAATAACTCTAGTTCTGAAAGTCCGTCCTCCCTTGTGTCTACATCACGCCCAAATAATAGCGACCCAATTTCAACTGCGCGAATGCCACTTTCTAAGTAAAGAGCGATGGCAAGGGCATGGGCCGGAAATTGCTCCTTTGGTATATTAGGTAAAAACTTCGCTGCATCAACAAACACGGCATGACCGCCGATCGGCTCTTGAACAGGAACGCCTCCCTCTTTTAACAACTCTCCTAATAAGCGGACCTGACCGATTCGTTGCTCAAGGCTTTCATACTTTACGACTTCCTTTAACCCGATCGCAAGCGCTTCCATATCTCTGCCAGCAAGACCACCGTAAGTAGGGAAGCCTTCTAGCGGGACGATCATTGAGCGACATTTTTCGAATAACTCACTATCTTCTTTAATCGCTAGTAAACCACCGATATTCACGAGTCCGTCTTTCTTCGCACTCATCGTTAATCCGTCGCCATACTGAAACATTTCTTGAATAATTTCAATGATCTCTTTCTGTTCATACCCTTCTTCCCGCTGCTTAATAAAATAAGCATTTTCAGCAAAACGTGCCGCATCAAAAATCACGGGAACCCCATATTGCTTCCCGATACGATAAACTTCTTTTATATTGGCCATAGATACCGGCTGTCCACCTGCACTATTACAAGTCACTGTATTCACAATAAAAGCAATCTGCTCTGTACCATATTTAACAATAAACTCTTCTAACTTCTGAGTGTCAAAATTCCCTTTAAACGGATGATCGACTGCCGTATCATAAGCTTCTTCTATTACAAGATTGACAGGTCTAGCTTCGTTCATCTCAATATGAGCTTTCGTCGTATCAAAATGCATATTCCCTAGTACAAAGTGACCTTTTTCTTCTATTAATAACGGAAATAACACTTGTTCAGCACCTCGACCTTGATGGACAGGTAAAATATACTTATAACCTGTTAACTGCTGAACCGTTTCTTCTAAGTGATAAAAATTGCGGCTCCCCGCATACGATTCATCACCAAGCATCATTCCTGCCCATTGGCGATCGCTCATCGCTCCAGTTCCACTGTCAGTTAACAAATCGATATAAACTTCTTCACTTCGGAGTAAAAATGGATTATACCCTGCTTTTTCAATACTTCTTTCTCTCTCTTCTTTAGAAATTAATTGAATTGGCTCGACCATTTTTATTT
>SKOL01000696.1 GCA_007120055.1 Anaerobacillus sp. | reverse complement strand
GTCAGTTTTAGTCTAATCGCTCTTCCGTCTCTCGCATCTTTTTCGATTTTTAAAAATTCTTTTTCTTGGAGCTTTAACGCTAATTGCTTTACATTTTGATGTGAACTCCCCATGAGTTCAGCGACTTCACCGAGCGTAGGGTGCTTATCTTTAAACTTTAAAATCATAATGGTAAGAAACCATTGCCTTAGTGTCATGTCGGTCTTGTCATCTCTTGCTAAAAAATGGTCGCCTTTAACTTGTAATTTATTTGCTAAAAGAAAGATATTTCCGAAAATATATTGCTGCTTTTCGATATCCGTCATCTTATCAGTATTCATCTCGCACCTACCTTTTGCTCTTTTACATAAACTATTACGTATATATGTAATATATTACACTTTTTTATTAATCGTCAAGACTTAATGGTAGTAATATCTCTACTTTGGTTCCGACACCTTCTGCACTTTTCACATTGATTGATCCATGATGCTCTCGAATAACTTTAAAGCTAATCGTTAACCCTAGACCAATCCCTTTTTCTCTCGTTGTATAAAAAGGTGTTCCTAAGTGTGGTATCCGTTCGGCTGAAATTCCATGACCGTGGTCTATAATGCTTATTCGCACCATTTTATTTTTAGTCGTTGTAACTTCAGCGACAATTTCACTGTTTTCAGTCGATGCCTCAATAGCGTTATTTAAAATATTTACGATCGCTTGTTTTAAAGGATCAGCTTGACCGTTTATTTTTATATTCTTTTCAGTATCCCAAACTGTAACAATTTTGATATTACTTGAATAGGCTGTTTCCTTTATCATCTCAAAGCTATTTTCTAAAAGACTTTTAAGCTTAAAAGTTTGGAAATGAACGACTTCTGGGTGGGCTAATTTCATAAATTTATTGACAAAAGACTCAATCTTATTCAATTCCTTTGAGATGATGTCATAATAAAAACGTTGTTTATCATCAATAAAACTCGCTTCGAGCAACTGTTGAAATCCTTTTATACTAGTTAAAGGGTTTCTAATTTCATGAGCAATACTAGCTGCTACTTGCCCAACGACAGAAAGTTTATCTAGCTTTCGAGTTAACTCCTCGTTTTCTCTTCTTTCTGTCGTTTCTCGCGCTACGAGGACAATCGTTTCGACATCTCCACTAGCATCGTCTATAGGCGTAGCTCGAACTTCCGAAAAGCCTTCGTTGCCATCAATGCTTTTATATTTTATTTCTTCCATTAATGATTGTTTTTGTTTCGTTACTTCCAGTAATAGTTTTTCGAAATTTTGCCGGTCATCTCCCAAAACAAAATCGATGACACTTTTTCCTATAAACTTTTCTAGAGATAAACCTAATACCGCCTCATGGGAAGGTGAAACGTACTGAAAGACCCCGTTGCAGTCAATAATACTAATTAAATCTGAAGTATTATTCGAGATTAGACGATATTTTTCTTCTGTTTCTTTTAAACGCCTTTTTGTCTCTTCTTGTAACGTAATATCTTTAAAAAAGACGGTTGTGATCGTTTGCTTATTTTTGTAAATATTTTTATACACGAATTCTACTTGAATGGGTTTCGCGTTATTGCGAATAAAATGAATGTTAAAAAAGAAGGAATCCTTTTCGGGATTAGTGATAATGTTTTTAAAAAAATCGAGATCATCTTGGTGAATGTAATCAGTTAAAAAATCACCTTTAACAGAACCTCTATTTCCATTCGTAAGAATTTCTTCTGCAAAAGAATTAACATAACGAATAATCCCTTCATTCATAACGATAATTCCTATAGGGGAAATATCTACTAATTTCCGAAACCTTCGTTCCCGTTGTATTAACTGCTCTACATCTACCATAATCCCCCTCCTTTATAAGAAAAGCGCAAGGCGCCCGCCTATCGGCGAAATGCTCCTGGAGCTAGACAGCATTCAAAGTAAAAAAGCTAGGCTTTCTTATCTTTCAAGAAATACGTAAGCCCTTGTAAAAAAACGCATATTAAATCTATAGTAACACGAAATTTGTCGTATAATTGATAATTTTATTACAATTAAGTGTCACTATTTGCCTTTTAATGCATCCTGAGGAGGGGTTTTTAAAACCTGCCTGATTTAATGATTGAATAAATAAGCCAAAGAAACATGACAAGTGCTACTCCAAAGCCAATCTCTACGGTTGGTAGTCGCAAAATATATGTTGAAGTATGACCTGCCACAGATGAACCGACGATTAAACCTACCATAATGATACTAAATGAAAGTAAAACGATACTGAAGGAAAGACGGTTACTGACTCTTTCTAATCGCGCTAGTAAATGATCTAGATCTGAAATCGAAACTTCTACGCGCATTTTGCCTTGTTTCATAATCGATGTGAATTGTTTAATGCTTTTTGGCAAGTCAGTGACGATTTCTCCGTATTCGGTGGCATTTTTCATTATTCTAGTCACGACATTTTTTGGGTGATACCGCTCTTTTAACAGTTGCTTACCAAACGGTTCAGCAATTTTCACAATACTTAAATTAGGATCAAGCTTTTCCACCATCCCTTCCATCGTGAGTAATGCTTTACCTACGAGAGTTAAATCTGTAGGAATGCGAATCCCATGTTTTGACGCGACTGAAAAAAGATCATTAACAGCTTCACCTAAACTTAGTTGGCTGAAAGGAACGTCATAATATTTTTCCCTTAAGTGTTCGACATCTGTTCGTAATAGTTCCATATTCGCATCATCAGAGACAAGCCCCATTTTTGTTGCCGCTTTAATAACACCATCTGTATTTTGAAGCATCATCGCAATAACGAACGATGCAAAGTGGTCCCGCATTTGTGGAGTGAGACGCCCGACCATGCCAAAATCCATTAAAACGATGACCTCTCCCTCTTTTACTAATACATTGCCTGGATGGGGGTCACCATGAAAAAAGCCGTCAATTAAAATTTGCTGAAAAATAGCATTCACAACCTTTTCAGCAATTTTATTTCGATTATAGCCCTTTTTCTCTATTTTTTCGATTTCAT
>SKOL01000105.1 GCA_007120055.1 Anaerobacillus sp. | reverse complement strand
CCTTTTGAATCGATTTATTATGATCAACCGAATGAGCTTCAATTGTTTTTAGGACGACTTGTCGTTCAACATAATGTTAATGAAGAGTTCGAAATTGACTTTGAAAGTTTACCGATGGAAATTGATTTTCTCGATACGAAAATTACTTTTGCGGACGTTGAGCTAGAAAACCCATTTGCGATCGTTCTCAAAGAGGAAGAAGACGAAAATCGTGGCTATGATAGTTTCCATTTTGATTTACATCCAGACTATTATAGTTTTAGTTGGGATGGAATATCTCGGTGGGGAATGTCCTCTGAAGGTATTTATCTCGATAGTGAAGGTAATCGTTTTAGTGATTATGAAGAAGTCCTCAAAAGTGCTAACATATATGACTTTTATAATATACGCTATATTACTACTGAACAAAGGATGGAGTTTTATTTTGAAGATTTTAATATTGATGAAATAGAAGATCTAAATTTCCCAAATAAATTTATGATTCACGGTCATACAACTTCTAAAATAATTGATGAAGAAATAAAAATAAACTTAAGTGAGTGAATTTCATAATTACCAAAAATGAGCCATATCGCGCAATATATAGTTTGCGAATGGTTTTGACGCAACTTTCTAGTGGCGATGAAAAAGGGTTATGACATTCAAAAAAGTGATAAATAATGTATTTTTGGACTGGTTTAAAATAAGCAAAGACTTGTTTTAAAATCAGTCCTGTTTTTACAACTTCAGTAGAAATGAACAGCTCTGAGGCCCTCAACATTGTAAAATGGTAAATATTTTTGAGATACGAGGGAATATTGTTACAGAATAGAAAACTCATATGTAACGCTTTCTTTTTTTACCGTTGTGGAGTAAAATGTAGATGGAAAATACATATTTTATAAAGGGGGATTATATTGTTACCAGTTAAAGCTTGTATTTTTGACCTAGATGGTGTGATTGTCGACACTGCGAAGTATCATTATTTAGCTTGGAGGCGGTTAGCTAACGAGTTAGGGTTTGATTTTAGTGAAGAGGAAAACGAAAGGCTAAAAGGCGTTAGTCGGATGGATTCACTTAATATTCTACTTGAAATCGGTGGAGTACAATTAGATGAAGACCGTAAAGAAGAGTTAGCTAAAAAGAAGAATGAGTGGTATGTTGAACTCATTGCTCATATGGATGAAAAAGAAATATTAGCAGGAACAACACAATTTTTAACGGAACTTCAAAAAGCAGGTGTGAAAATCGCCTTAGGTTCAGCTAGTAAAAATGCAAAAACAATACTAAAGCGAATAGGTTTAATGGAAATGTTTGATGCTATTATTGATGGAACAGATATTTCTAAAGCAAAACCGGATCCCGAAGTTTTCTTATTAGGAGCTGAAGCTTTAAAAGTAGAACCAAGTGCTTGCGTTGTTTTTGAAGATGCAGTGTCTGGGGTAGAGGCGGCATTGAGTGCCGGTATGCGTGTTGTTGGTGTTGGTTCTAAAGAAACGCTTTATAAGGCAAATGATGTTGTTAGTTCGTTAGCAGAAATGACGCTAGATAGGTTAGAAAAATAACTAGCCTTTATTTTAACAAAAAGTGTGCAAACGGTTGCCTTTTAATAGTTTAATAGAAGGGGTTGTTAAAAACTATGAAACAATATTTAAAGCTAGATGAATGGTCAATTATTGAAGAAGGTTTCGATCCATTAAACCACGAAGTGTCGGAAAGTGTATTTAGTATCGGAAATGGTCACATGGGGCAAAGGGCAAACTTTGAAGAGGACTATACAGGGAAAACACTTCAAGGAAGCTATATGGCAGGGGTTTATTACCCAGACAAAACTCGTGTTGGGTGGTGGAAGAATGGCTATCCAGAATATTTTGCGAAAGTATTGAATTCAACGAACTGTATTGGTTTGAAAATCGAAATTGATGGCGAAAACTTAGACCTTCATAACGTCAATGTAAAAGAATTTGTTCGTGAGTTAAATATGAAAGAAGGCTATTTAGAGCGAACGTTTATTGCAACGTTAAAAGAAGGAAAAGAAGTAAAGATTAATACGAAAAGATTTGTTAGCATTGTTGATAAAGAAGTAGGTGCAATTCGTTACTCGGTTACACCATTAAACTTTAATGGAGAGTTAAAAGTAACTTCATATCTTGATGGTGATGTAAAAAACCAAGATGCCAATTATGATGAAAAGTTTTGGGACCATGTTGCTACCGAAGTAACAAACGAGTATGGATCTGTGACTGTAAAAACGAAAAAGACCGAGTATGTCCTATGTTCGACAATGAAAACAGAACTCGTTCATAATGGAACGAAAGTGTCGTTTGCACCTGAGCTAATTGAAAAAGAAAAATTCGTTGGACATGCGTTTGCACAAGACCTTGAACAAGGAAAAGAAACGGTTATTTATAAATATGCTTCAAATGTTACATCAAGAGATCATGACGCTTCACAGTTAAATAAAGTCGGAATGGAGAGTTTACAAGCCGCTTTAAATAAAGGTTTTGATAAGATGGAGGAAGAACAGCGTCAAGCGTGGGCTGATAAGTGGAAAGAAAGTGACATCGTGATCGAAGGTGATGTTGCCGCACAACAAGGAATTCGCTTTAACATCTTCCAACTAAATCAAACGTACACAGGAGAAGATGATCGCTTAAACATTGGTCCTAAAGGGTTTACCGGTGAAAAGTATGGTGGTAGTACGTATTGGGATACTGAAGCTTATTGCCTACCGTTTTATTTAAGTACAGCTGATCCGAAAATCGCGAGAAATTTACTTGTGTATCGCTATAAGCATTTAGAGAAGGCGATAGAAAATGCGGAAAAACTTGGTTTCTCTGATGGTGCAGCCCTGTACCCGATGGTAACAATGAACGGCGAAGAATCACATAACGAATGGGAAATTACTTTTGAAGAAATTCACCGAAACGGTGCAATCGCCTATGCGATTTATAACTATGTTAACTATACGGACGACAAGTCGTATTTAGGTGAATATGGATTAGATGTTTTAGT
>SKOL01000471.1 GCA_007120055.1 Anaerobacillus sp. | reverse complement strand
TTTTGGGGTAATAAGGTTACGCGAATACTACTCATAGTTGTGTTGACAAACTTAGGTAGTACATTAGGTACGATTATCGGTGGAGCCGATGTCGTCAGGTTATTTATTGAAAACTTATAATCAATGTGATGATTTTAAAACAAGGGACTATCCGGAAATAAGTGTTATACGCTTATGGGATAGCCCTTGTTTTTTATTTTTATTAAATGTTCTTTTTTAAAAGATTGTTGCTATTATCTATTTAAATCTTAGCCAAGCTAGCACAATGCTTAGATCTTCACTCCTTATTTAGAAGGTTTTGATTTTTTTATTGCAACCTATAATAAAAAAGAGAAATATGATAAAATAGAGAAAATTAAGAACTTTATAGGCGGTTACAAAATGCTTACTTATAGACAGGCTTCTATAAAAGGTTTTCGGATCTCATTTATCCTTTTTCTATTATTCCTTTGGATACTGCTATTACCATCGTTCATGTCTTCTTCTTATGAGCTTTTCTATGGTTACGTAGAAAAAGCGTTAACGTTTGAGGACAAAGGAAAATTAATTTTAGCAGCTTTAATACTCGTTTTAATCTACATATTTTCAGAAATGATGATTTTTTTAGCAACTATCGCTATAGGGCAGAAGACTCGCTATCTTTATGGAAAACTCACGTCACTGTTTGTCGTTTTGATAACTATAACTATGTCATATGTGTTGTTATCATTAACCTTTGACTATACACTTAGTTTAGCAACCCCTTTAGTCATTGCACTTATTTATATATTTTTATTATATAAAGTAGATATTTATGAGGTGAGGTTTCGTTATCAAGGAATTTTTTTATTTCAATTAATGTTAGCGATGCAATGGTTAGAGGTAAATCCATACCTACAAAGGTTTGGTTTTGGAAAAAGTGAAGGTGTAACAAAAATTATTAATGCTGCTCATGAACTAGAAGGAGCTCACATATTACAGTTAATTAGCATACTCATCAGTGTCCCTTTTTTCCTCACTGTGATTTTAACATTCATACTCATTCATATTAACTTATTACGTAATAAAGAGTTAACTTTAAGTAAAAAACGTGAACAAGAACTACAAGAAATGAAAATTGGAGCAATGGAATCAAGGTTAAACTATGAAATGAACAGCTTAGTTCATGATTTAAAAACACCACTAACGACGATTAGAGGGTTAATTTCATTAGTAGAGTTACAAACTCAAAAAAATAATTCAAATACTAAAGCTAGTGAATATATGAAACGGATTGAAGGTTCGATACAACAGTTAAATGAAATGATTTCAGAAATTTTGTATGAAAATGCTAAACGTGAAGTTACTTTGCAAGAATTAATCAATTATACGAGAGCGAACTTTGTAGGAGAGTTGATCCAACAAGTCAACTTTACAAACCATGATCCTGATGTTTATGTACGTGTAAACCGTATTCGCCTCGTACGCGCACTAATTAATTTAATTCAGAATGCAGTTGATGCAACTGAAAGTCGAGAAGATGGGAAAATCGATATTACTATTTGCATGACAAAGGCGTATGCACAAGGAAAGAAACAAGAAGGGTTACTTATTACCGTAACCGACAATGGGGAAGGGATTAATGAATTACAGTTGATGAAAATTTGGGATGTTCGTTATAGTACGAAAGGTTCAAGTGGATTAGGCCTTCCTTTTGTAAAAAAGGTCGTAAACGATCATAAAGGGTGGATTAAAATTACTAGTAAAAAAAATGAAGGAACAACATTTACTCTTTTCATACCAAAGGGAGTGCATAATTAGTGGAAAAGAAAACAATATTGATTATTGATGATAACGAGGATATTCGCTACACACTTCAAGAAATTTGTAGTTTTGTAGATTTCACACCAGTTGTCGCTACTGATGGAAAAGAAGGGATTCAACAGTTTTTAAAATATACCCCAGATCTTGTTTTAATTGATTACCATATGCCAATTATGGACGGTTTAGTAACAGTGAAAACGATTCGGCAAATGGATCAAACGACACCGATTATTGTTTTAACCGTTGATGAACGCCAACAAATTGCAGACCAATTTTTAGAAGCGGGTGCCAATGATTTTGCATTAAAACCAATTAAAGCCCCAGATATTATTTCGCGAATTAATGTTCACTTGAAATTAGTAGAATTAAAATTGGACATCAATGGCTCTCATAATCAATCTCATGAAACTAGTAGCACCGAAAAAATAAAAGATAAACAGTGTAATGATCGTTTATCGGAAGTCGTAAATAAAGTGATAGCAAAAGGAATTTCGAAAAATACATTATACGTCATTGCAAAATACATATCAGAACAAATTGAACCACAAACGATTGAACAAGTAAGTTCAGAAACAGGTATTTCTTATCCGACTGTACACCGTTATTTAAACCATTTAGTGGAAGAAAAAATCATTATTATGGAAATAGATTACGGAAAAGTAGGTCGTCCAAAAAATCTTTACTCTTGGAACACAAACCTTTAAAAGTGTGTCTTTATTTAAATGTCAAAATTAATATTTTACTATGATAAAAGGGCTGTTCCAAAAGAAAGCGTCAGACACTTTCTTTTGGAACAGCCCCTTTTTTTTATTGAAGCTGATAACGCAATGTTTTAAGGGAGGACTCATTTGAAATAGATTATTTGTTGGTCGGTTATCTTTCACGAGCCTCTAAAATTCGCAAGAAGTTCACAGCGAAGTGAAGAGAACCGGCCGACAATTTATATATTTAATGGTGGTGGCAAAGTACTATGTCTGTTCTTTGGAAAAAAATGATCGAGCTATTTTATTTTCGTGATAAAAAAAATAAGAAAGTAATAAATAAGATAAATATGATAAAAGAATTGTCATTTTGTTGAACAAAGTTATTATTACAATAATCTATTAATTTAGAAAAAATAAAAAAAGGGGGAAGAAACATTGAAAAATGTGAAATGGTTTTTGTTATTCATTTCAATGGTACTCGTACTCGCTGCTTGTTCGAGTGAAACCGACT
>SKOL01000246.1 GCA_007120055.1 Anaerobacillus sp. | reverse complement strand
CTTTTATTGATGATTTTATTGCTTTCAGCGTGTTCAGCTAAAGAGGTTACCAACTATAAATATACATTTATAGGGGAAGGGGAATTCTGGCAGGCGGAATATGTATATGAAGGGATTGAAACATGGGGCGAAGAAGATGGAAGGACGACCTATAATAATGAAGTAAGCGACTTATTTAGACTTACTTACAAAGGATCGATGGAAGAAATTCAAGCAATAGAACAACTGGAATTTTCTTATGATACAAGTACTGGTTCCGGTACTAGTATAAGAGAGTTTACCGAACCACGGAGAGATATTACGTTTACAATCAGTAGCGGTGGTACTGGGGCTAAAATAACAGAAGAAGAAATTATCCAAGTAAATGTAAAATGGGATGATTTCAAAGAGTCATTTGAGTTGACTAATCTTAATTAGTCAAATATTAGGAGAGAGTTGGAAATGAGGATAAAGGTTTGGATATTAGCGATTGTGATGTCAGTAATGCTATTGGGGTGTTCCGCGGATGAAGTCATTCGTGTAGGGACACCATCTTATCACGAAGAAACTGGAACTTTATCAGTATATTTTGAAACTGAGATTACAGATGTAGATGCAGTTGCAGCGGTAAGAACGATTGTTGTGAATTCAAAGGATATAGTGCAGCCCAATCATTTAAGTGATGAACCAGATCTGTTCTTTACACTGGATAGACCAAAAGAGGGGATTTCGGAAATACGACGCTCTATGTGGTTTGAAGCTGATGGTAGCGCAGTTTTATATAATGAAGCCACAGGTTACAGTGCCGTAACTAAAGAACAAACGATTAAATTGAAAAGTTTATTACAACGTTAATAGTTTCGTATAAGCTTAAGAATTGTTTTAGTGAAATAATTTATGTTGTAAAATTTGCCGAACAAGAGAGCCTATTTGTGGACAATCCAATATGTTTACAAAAGTGAACGTCCGCAGGGTTGTTGCTATTTATATACCTAAGTAAGCCAAAAGACAATCATGGGGGGAAATCGATGTTTATACATAAAATAAACGAGGACTTATCGTTAAAACTAATAGAATTAAGAGATGGCCAGAGAGTTTATGAGTTAACTAACCATTCAAGGGATTATTTAAAAGAATGGCTTCCTTGGCTCGATGCTACAACAAAACTCGAAGACACGAATGAATTTATCAAGTTTTGTTTAAAAGGTTTTGCTAAAAATAACAGCTTAACTACAGTTATATTGTTTAAAGGAGAAATTGTTGGAATTGCGGGCTACAATAGCATTAACTGGTCTAACAAAACAGCTTATATTGGTTATTGGCTCGGTGAAGAATACCAGGGGAATGGGATAGTAACTAAGGTTGTAAAGGCATTGACAGGTTATGCTTTTAACGACTTAAACTTAAATAAAGTGGAGATTAGAGCTGCGGTGGAGAATAAAAAAAGTAGGAGTGTTCCTGAAAGACTGAATTTTACCTACGAAGGATGTATTAGACAAGCAGAATGGTTATATGATCATTACGTTGATCATGTTGTTTATGGAGTGTTGGCAGAAGAATGGAGCTAGCCTTATTTAGTAGGAACAAAGATTTTTTACGATAGAGACAAAGAAGGCTATTTAGATTAGACGGTTGGCTGTGAAGATGAAAAATGTTTAGTATACAGTTAAAGGTTAGTTCCTAAAAACCAGCATTGATCATCGAGGGAAACACTCCCTATTTATAGATTGGATAAAACAGGTCTGTTAAAAAATTTCCTTTTTATCTATTGAAGCTTTAGAATAACAAGACTTTGTGAAAAGGTGTACTTAAACAAACGAAGCAGAAGAGTTTAACAACTAAAATAGAATATTGTATTGAAACAAAATGAGGTTGGAGGTGTCAATTATCTTAAACAGAATATCTATTGTGGGAATGGTTGGTGGAATATTAGCAATTATTTTATGGGTTAATCTCTCCTATATTAATCCTTATAATAACCCTACAATAGCAGGAGCATTGCCTTATCCATTTTTCTTGTTGTTTATTCCAGCGTGTTTAGCAATCTTTTCATCTTTAAAAAGTAATCAGAAGTGGATGTTTGTTGCTTTTTTATTGTCATTACCAATGAGTTTATTTATGATTGCCATGCCAGATATTTTCTCAATTTATGGTGTTATTAGTGTTTTTTATCTTGTTAGTTTTCTTTTAATTCGCTTTAAAGGTAGACGCATTGTATAAAATTAACTTTTCACTACGAGTGCGATAGTTTAGGAGCTGTTGCAATGGCAGTTCCTTCTGTTGGAAGTAACAAAATAATCCAAGGAGGGGTTTATGCACCCAACAGAAGTAATAGAGTTTATGATTGTAGGTATAGTTATTGCAGTAATCATAATTATTTCATTTATTTTAAAAGGTAATTGGAGAAAGTTTGGATTGGTATTCGCCTCAGTCATTCTTTTGGGATATAGCGTATTTTTTATCGCTCGCCCTTATTGGATCGATGCACAAATTGAGAAAAAAGTTGAAATGTTAGAGCCATATTTAGAAGAACAGTATCCAAATGAAGAATGGATGATTACAACTGTTCCTCATCGAGAAGATGGTTACAAGCATCTTAATCCCTATTACATTGGGGTGGTTTTCGAAGACGAGCCAGAAGTAACTTATCGTTATAGGGTGGAAAAAAATAACGTTTACCAAATTAGTTTTTCGACTAAAAAAGAAAGTTTAGTCGAGTTAAAGTATAAAGAAAGCGATTAAGCCAATGTTTTAACAATAGTGTGGTTATCCTTTTTCACTAACGGAAGCATTAGTTGAGGAACTGTTGTAATGGCAGTTCCTACTGATATTTTAAGTAACCAAGTAGTTTACTTCAAGATGTAATAAGGTTTTCTCTTGCTGACTTTGAACAGTTAGTCAAATTTAATCTATATAGAAATGAGGGTTTTTGTTTGCCAGCAGAAATTACGTTCTTATCCATAGTCATAGGTGTAAGTATTTTATTGTTAGTTTTAATTGTGAGAAGTGTTAAAAAAGAG
>SKOL01000739.1 GCA_007120055.1 Anaerobacillus sp. | reverse complement strand
GGTCATTGGCGAAGCCTTAAAGCAATACGGTGTAAGTCGCTACGTGATTGGAAATAGTGACGTCAATGAGAAAAAAGTACGTTACGGTCCTCTTTTTACGATGGATAATAGGGGATTAACCGGAGGGGCACTAACTGAGGCAACGAAAAAAAGTATAGGTGCACCATCAGGAGTAGAGATGGATGTGGATAACATTTATGATTGGCTATCTACCATTCAAGAAAAGGATGAACGTAGTTTTACGGTGATTGAATGGGGAGATCTCTTTCGCTTGTACGATCAAAAAGAAAATATGAGTGAAGCATATTTTGTTGAAAGGTATGAGCTAAGTTTAATAAACCTAGAGATGTTTGTTCATAAGTTATTAACAGGGGATTATGTAGAAGATTTAATGTTGTTATCCCCAATGGTCCACAGTGATGCTTATCAAAATAAAGAGCGACTTGCTCCATTTTTTTATTTGGGTAAAGAAGAAGAGGCTATCCAAAGCTATGTTTTAAGATCGGATACAACGAGACAAGATTTTGTCATTAGTAATTTAGATATTGCACCGACGATCTTAAATTTTTATAACATTCCACAAAAAGGACAATTCATAGGGAAGCCTATTCAAAAAGAAGTTATTAATGAAGCAGTTCTAGAAGAAGGCTTAAAAAAGCTTGATTTAATGTTTCTAGTGTTTAAATCAAGAAATGTTGTCTTATCTAGCTATATAACTTTACTAGTGCTGTTATTAATTATCGTTAGTTTAATTATTTTAGTTAAGGATAAAAATGAGACATTCAAGAAGATTGCAAAAGTTCTTCTCATTAGTGGGGTTAGCTCGCCGTTGTGGTTTTTAATTACCCCTTATTTATTAAACTATATCCAACCTAACGTTTATTTGATATTCATTATTTTTTGTAGTTTTTTAACAGGCTATTTATTCGTTAAGTTTGTCCGTAATCCGATATTCGTTTTAAGTGGTGCTATTTTTATAAGTATTACAGTCGATTTATTTTTGGGTAATTATTTTATGCAGCGCTCGTACTTAGGATATGATCCCATTATAGGGGCGAGATATTACGGAATTGGTAATGAGTTTGCTGGTATATACTTAATCTCAGGCTTATTGCTCGTACAGCAACGATATTTTAGAAATTGGTTTGTGTTAATGATGCTCGCTTTAGGAACAATCATCATTTTAAGTTCTACTTACCTTGGAGCTAATGCAGGAGCAACAATATCGGCAGGTGTAATGTTCGGATTCTTTTATTACCGTTATTATTTCGTTGATTTTCAATGGCGAAAGTTATTAATCATCATTAGTTTTGTGGTGCCGGTCGTTTTAGCGATCTTGTTCTTTACACAGTTAAATGGGAAAGAGTCTCATATTGGTTATGCCTTTTCGAAGCTATTTAGTGGCGATTTCACGTATATTTTAGATACGATCAAACGTAAGTTGGAGATGAATTGGAAAATCTTTAGATATAGTAATTGGACACAGTTATTTGTAACGACGTATCTTTTAATTGCTTTATATTTATGGCGCCGAAAAAAAATTGTCGGTAATGAAGTGAAGCGAGTACTAATTCAGACGGGTGTCGTCGCTTCGATAACTTTACTAATTATAAACGATTCAGGAGTAGTAGCTGCCGCCACATCAATGTTCATCATCGTCTGTACGAGTTATTATTGGGCGTTAGAAGAAGGGTAGTTTTGAGTTATTTGTTAGTTTTGATTGAAGAGTGTTGAGTTTTGAGTTGTTTGTAGGTTACGCTCCGAAGCATGAACTTTATATTAAAACAATAATTGTAGCTTGGTTTTCGCCTCGAAGCGTAACATTCACTAACTCAACACTCAACACTCAAAATTCAACACTCAAAACTGAGGACCTTAACTCTAAACTCTAAACTTCTAATTCCGTCCATTCTTCCATTAATTCATCAAGTTCTTTTTTTAGTTTTTCTATTTCATCGTTTAATTCACTAACGCGGTTGTGGTCTTGGTAAATTTCAGGATCACAAAGCGCTTCTTCTTTTTCGGATACCGACGTTTCTAACTGTTCAATATTTTGTTCAATTTCTTCAAGGCGGCGTAAGCGTTGTCGTTCTTTTCGCTTTGCTTCTTTATCTTGTAAAAATGATTGTTTATTCGGTTGTTCTTCTAATTGTTCCGATTTTTTTTCTTTTGCTTCTTTAAGTTGCTCTCGTTCTATGTTTTCTTGTTTTTTCATGATGTAATAATCATAATCACCGATATAGTCGATGAATCCTTCTTTGGTCATTTCGACGACACGGGTAGCCATTCGGTTAACGAAGTAGCGGTCATGGGAAACGAAAAGAATCGTACCAGGATAATCGATTAATGCATTTTCTAATATTTCTTTACTATCTAAATCAAGGTGATTTGTAGGCTCGTCTAAAATAAGAAAATTAGATTTTTGCATCATTAACTTCGCTAAGGCAACTCGAGCCTTTTCACCGCCACTAAGGTCCGCTACATTTTTTAACACATCTTCACCACTAAATAGGAAGTTCCCTAAAATCGTTCGAATTTCTTTTTCAGGAGTTAACGGATACTCGTCCCAAAGTTCATATAAAACTTGTTTATTTGAAGCTAGTTTTGCTTGTTCTTGGTCGTAATAGCCAATTGATACATTACTACCGTATTTAATTGAACCTGCTAACGGCTCTAGTTCTTTCGTAATCGTTTTTAAAAGTGTCGATTTACCAATTCCGTTCGGCCCGAGTAGAGCAATACTTTCAGAACGGTTAATCGCTAACGTTAAATTTTCAAATAAGGTTTCTTGTGGAGAATAGCCACCAGAAAGCTGCTCAATTCTTAAGACATCATTTCCTGTTTGTTTTTTTATTTCAAAAGAAAAATTTGCCGATTTTTCATCACCTTGGGGTTTATCAAGTTTTTCCATGCGCTCTAATTGCTTTCGTCTACTTTGCGCTCTTTTTGTTGTTGAAGCTCTGACAATGTTTTTTTGAACGAATGTTTGCAGCTTTTCAAT
>SKOL01000182.1 GCA_007120055.1 Anaerobacillus sp. | reverse complement strand
TTCGTTTAGTTGGGACAGTTCAAGATATTACATCATCAAAAAAATTAATAAAGGAATTAAATGAAAGAGATGGACACTTACGAATTATTTCAAATAACTTAGGTGTAGGCATGTGGTCTTTTGATGTACTGTCAAATAGACTTACCTTTTGTTCTATGGGAGTTGAAAATATTTATGGTATTAAACCAAGGCAGTTATATAAAAATCCTAATATCTGGAAAGAGTTTATCCATCCAGACGATATAGACTCTATCGAAAAGGATCACTTAAATTTACAAAAAGGAACTGAAATGAGGCATCAATATCGTATAATTGTTGGAAAGAAAACCAAGTGGGTTGATGATCATAAAATCCCAACCTTAAATGAATCTGGGGAGCTTATTCGTGTTGAGGGTTTAGTTGTTGATGTAACGGAACAAAAGCATTTACAAACAACGATTGAGTATATCGATAATCATGACAAATTAACCAATTTACCTAATCGTCAACTTTTTGAGGGGAAATTATCTAATGTTATTAAGTTTAGTAAAAGTGATCAAATTAGATTTGCTGTAATGAGTTTGGATATAGATCGTTTTAAATATATTAACGATTCATTAGGACATGTTGTTGGTGATAAATTAATTAAGTCAATTTCTAGTCGCATTAATAAAATTATTGGTCCAGACTCCTTACTTGCTAGAAGTGATGGAGATGAATTTTTAATACTAATAAAAGATTTTTCACAAGTCGATGAGTATATAAGGACAGCCATCGAAATTAGAGAAGAAATTGAAAATCCTTTTTTTATTGACGAATATGAATTATTTATTACAACAAGTATTGGAGTTAGCTTCTATCCTTTTGATGGAGAAAATGCCACAGATATAATTAAAAGTGCAGATATTGCATTGAGAAAAGCAAAAGAGGCCGGAAAAAATAATTGCCAAATTTTTTCTCCTTCAATGGATGTTGAGTCGTTTAAAATCTATTCTCTCGAAAAAGATTTACGATTAGCACTGATAAATGAGCAATTTATTATTGAATACCAGCCAAAGGTTGAAATAAATACCGGAAAAATTGTTGGTGTAGAAGCGTTGATTCGTTGGGAACACCCTGAATGGGGAAAAGTATCACCTTTAGAATTTATCCCTCTTGCGGAGGAAACTGGACTAATTGTAAAAATAGATGAATGGGTACTTCGAAAAGTATGTAGTCAAATAAATAAATGGAAACAACGCGGAGTACCATTGGTACCTATTTCAGTTAACTTTTCTCCAAAAATGTTAGTCAAAACTAATATAGTTGAAAACATCAAAGGAATATTAGAAGAAACAGAGGTTTCTCCTTCATTAATAGAATTTGAAATTACCGAACGTACACTCATTAAACATAAAGAGAAAGTGCAATCGGTTCTAAAAGAGCTTAGAGATATTGGAATAAAAATTGGATTAGATGACTTTGGGACGGGCTATTCTTCATTAAGTTATTTAAAAGACTTACATGTTGATCTGTTAAAAATTGACAAATCTTTCATTGACGAAATTAATAATGATAAAAGTACAGAAGCCATAATAAAAAGCATCATTTATTTAGCTCGTGAACTAAATGTGAAAGTGGTTGCAGAAGGTGTCGAAACACCGGAACAATTATTATTCCTTTCCCAGCGTGAATGTCAAATAGTACAAGGGTATATTTATAGTAAATCAGTTTCTGATAAGAAATTTGAAAAAACACTATGTCGTGGCTATTTGAAACCAAATAATAACGTACGTTCTAATAATATCATTGAAAACAGACGCAACTATTATCGTATTAACTTACAATTTCCACTTTGTTCAGGAATGACGATCATTTCTTTTAAAGGAAAGAAAGTTAGCTTAGGAAGATCGAAAGCATTAATTGAAGATATAAGTATCGGTGGATTAAGATTTACCACAAACATAGAATTTCCTGTTCAACCAGATATAATTTTTGAATTTAAAATAAAAATAATGAATGAAGTTATCAAAACGACAGGGGTAATTGTATGGAAATTAGAAATTGGTGATAACTTATATCAGTATGGGTTAGAATTTAATATTGGGGAATTAGAAAGAGATCATTTATCACAAACATTAAACACGTTTATGTTAAAACTTAAAAATGATCCCCTGTTGGGTGGATGTGACTTTCATTTAGAAAGTAAACATTCATATTTTATGAGTTAAATTATTTAGTTTATTTATTTGTAGTCCTTCATTAAACTGTGGTGTTTAGTTGAGGCAAAATTTGAAGAAGTATATAAGAAAAAGCTCGTTTCACAATTTGAACGAGCTTTTTGATTGTCTCTTTTTAAAATTATACTATGAAATAGAATGTGAAGTTTTATACTTATAGAACTGAGGCTTATGTTGAAATAGAATAAATAAACAAAACAAAGTTTTTTGCTTCGCAGTACAACGATGCGCAATTAAACAAAAAAGGCGGTATCTTTGTCATCAGATTACGCCTGTTAAAAACTTCAAAATAACTTATTTAAATATTTTTTGTGCATTATCAGCCGCTTTATATGCTCTTTCAATCTCATTTTTGGCTCTTGTCGCATATCGTTCAAGCACTAGTTGTATGGCTTCATCTACTGTAATTTCTTTTAGTTTGGCTATTTCTTGGAGTTGGTGTTGGGTTTCTTGATTAATGCTCAAATGATTAACCCCCTTCTTATAGGCTTGTTATATTTTATGAAATTCAATCTCCAATTCCCTCTCACTAACCAGAATCACTTTCTCAATAATCGTTTGAAGAAAAGCCTTTGCTTCAGGTATTGATAATGAGTCAAGAGATTGTAATATATTCTGAATGTGCTTTTGCATTTGCTTTTCTAGCCTCTCAACATTGATTTCCTTTTTGTCATCATCTCTTTTTACGTTGGCGATGATCTTTTCCATTTTCGTTTTCTCTTCATTTAAATCCTCAAGTTCGATAAGTCCAGCCGTATAGGCTTCAATTTTCCTTTTATATCTTGCTTTTGCATTTTGAATGGCTTG
>SKOL01000251.1 GCA_007120055.1 Anaerobacillus sp. | reverse complement strand
GTTCCATGGCCGTTTTCATCATAAAAAGGATCACTATTGGCGTCATCAGAGAATACTGAAAAACCACCTTTGACATTGGCATATAAATCTTCATGACTTTTATCTATGCCTGTATCTAGAATAGCCACTTTCATTCCTTGACCAGAAAAGCCTTCATTATAAACTTCCGGACTTTGTACTTTAGTAACACCCCAAGGGACCGTTTGACCTAAAGCTTGAACTTCAGCATTTTCTTCCACATATTGAATTTTAGGGTGATTTAATAAAGCATTAGCTTGTTGTTCGGTTAACTTTAAAGTAACGACCGGCAGCAAATCAAATGTGTGTAAAACAGCCTGATCTTTGACACCGAATGCCTTAAGTAGTCCCTTCTCAACTTCACCATCAAATTTTACTAAGTATTCATCAGTGCTGACATTTTTTGCGAATATAGTGGTTGGAAATAAGATTCCAAACACCAATATAATTGCAAAAAAGACGGATAACCATTTTTTCATGCTTACGACCTCCTAAGTGAAATTAGTGTTACAAAAATAACTATATTTCAAATATTGAGAAATTTAAAAATCTTTTATCGAGGGACACGTCTAGTTAAAGCATACTAGAAGTCTCACCATTCAATTTCGAGGAAAAATCGTATAAAAAAATAACTTTAGTTATTAATCCTAAAAAAAGAAAATGCAAAGTAGCAGCTACTTTGCATTTCTATACCAATATTTATTTTTCTTATTTAAACTTCATGAGGTAAATCTGTAGGATCAAGATTATTTTGAGCTAATGAAGCGGTTGTTAAAACTACACCACCAAGTAACATATTGACTACTAAAACTGTTAATAAGACTTTTTTCATCCTTCCATCACCCCATATAAATTTAGTTTTAATCAGTATACTATTAAATAATAAAGTTTTAAATTTTCTAAATATTTAACATCACACGGTTTTCCAATATTAATCACGTAATATCTTGCTAATCCTGAGACTATAAATAAAAAATATAACTATAGTTATGGGGGAATTTGATGAATCTAAAACAATTTAGTAGAGAGTTAACTTGGTTACGAGCTAAAAGTGGTCTCTCTCAAAAAGAATTGGCAAAAGGTATATGCACTCAACCTGCAATCAGCAAGATTGAAAAAGGTGAAGTGTGCCCTCAATTAGACACCTTATATTTATTATCTCTGAAATTAAACGTACCACTTTCCTACTTTATCAATATTATCTTGTTCGAAAATAAGGAATATATAGAACAAACCATCACTTATATAGAGGAATTAACGTCACGACATCGATATAAAGAAGCATATCATCTCGTACAAGCTGAAATTAAAATAAAAAATCAAGATCCTTGGTTTCAAGTTTACTTGTTATGGCAGCGTTACTATAATGGTTATCACTTAAACTATTATCATGCCGATGAGTGTATTGAAGGTTTAAAGAAGTTGTTACAAAAAGAACAAATTATAATGGATCGATTTCTAGATATAAAAATTCTCAACACTATCGGTACGATCTATTCTAATCAAGGAAAATATAATGAAAGCCTTTATTATTATGAAAAAATTTTGAGTAGTCACAATGAAAATTTCACAAACCCAATCCTCGAAAATAAAAATATTTATAGGTTAAGAGTCATTTACAATAAAGCAAAGACCTTATATGATGCTGGAAAATATGAACTATCTGTCGTTTCTACTCAAGAAGGAATTCAACACTCTATAAAACATCAAAACATGTCCCTTATCGGGCAGCTTTATTACTACGAAGGTCAATGCTATGAAAAACTTATGTCTGACGAGGAATTGATAAAAAACTCGTATCAACAAGCATTATATTTTTTTGAATTGCTTGGTAATGAAACGTATGTAGGTATTATTAAAAAGTTAAAGCAAAACTATTTGTAATAAGAAGAGCGTAAGAGAGCCAGCGACGATTATCTTCAAAGAAAGACCAATTCGAGTACGAATTGGTCTAAATATGTTCTACTTTACTAAAAATCTATTACTCTTTCACCCGCAACAATCGTAAACTATTTAACGTTACTAGTAATGTTGCCCCCATATCTGCAAAAATCGCTAACCATAACGTCAGCCAACCTGGAACGATTAATAGTAGTGCCAAAGCTTTAATTGCTAATGAAAAAGTGATATTTTGCTTAATGATTGCTAGGGTTCGACGACTTAGCTTGATCGTATAAGGCAATTTACTTAAGTCATCGGACATTAAAGCAATATCAGCTGTTTCTAGTGCTGTATCTGTACCTGC
Source organism: Anaerobacillus sp. (assembly GCA_007120055.1). Next base: position 746 of record SKOL01000251.1, on the reverse strand, counting down.
TCCCCCCATCGCAACTCCTAAAGTTGAAGCAGCAAGGGCCGGGGCGTCGTTCACTCCATCTCCTACCATCGCTACGCTTCCATGCTGTGATTTAAGTTCCTTAACCATCTTTAATTTGTCTTCAGGTAATAAGTCCGCTTTTACTTCAGTAACACCTACTTTTTTGCCGATGGCTTTAGCAGTTCGTTGATTATCCCCCGTCAGCATTACTGTTTTTTCAATCCCAGCCTGGTAAAGTTTTTGAATAACTTCTTGCGGTGTTTCTCTCACTTCATCAGCGATTGCGAATAATGAAAGGACTTCATTTTCAGATGCTAACACAACGACTGTTTTTCCTTCTGATTGAAGTTCGATCATCTTTTGTTTTTTAGCTCCGTCCATTTCGCCATGTAATTGTTCAATAAAGGTTGGGCTACCGACATAATAAAGCTCATTATTTACTTTAGCCTTAACCCCTCTACCTGTCAGTGATTGAAACTGTTCAACTGTAAAATCATCCATCCTGATGTCATTCTCTTCTGCTTTTTTTACAATCGCGGAAGCTAGTGGATGTTCAGAGCCTTTTTCTATCGCCGCCGTGACCGCCAGTAATTCTCGCTCATTTTTACCAAATGAGATAATATCCGTGACCGCAGGAATTCCTTTGGTTAATGTTCCGGTTTTATCAAAGGCAATTACTTTTAAAGTGCCTGCTTCTTCTAAATGAATTCCACCTTTAATGAGCACACCGTGTTTTGCTGCGTTCC
>SKOL01000650.1 GCA_007120055.1 Anaerobacillus sp. | reverse complement strand
CCACCAGCGAGATTTACCGTGACGGCAAGACATAGATATGGAATTTTATCGGCTCCAACGTCATTAATTAAGTTTTGTAACTTGTTTAAATCAACATTACCTTTAAACGGATGATCCATCAAAGAATCATGTGCTTCATCAATAATAACATCAACAAATGTTGCACCATTTAACTCTTGATGAGCCCGAGTTGTTGTAAAATACATATTCCCTGGAACGTAATCGCCTTCCTTAATCATGAGTTGTGATAATAAATTTTCTGCGCCTCTTCCTTGATGGGTTGGAATGACGTAACGATAACCGTAAATTTCTTTAACGGCCTTCTCGAGCTGGAACCAACTTTTACTACCTGCGTATGCTTCATCACCGACCATTAACGCACCCCACTGCTTATCACTCATCGCGGTTGTTCCACTATCTGTTAAAAGGTCAATATAAACATCTTCTGAATTAATTAAAAACGTATTAAAACCTGCTTCTTCTAGTGCTTGTTTTCTTTCTTCATAATTCAACATTTTTAACGTTTCGACAGCTTTAATTTTGAAAGGTTCCGCAGTTCGTTTTTTCATGAGCAACCTCCTGATGAATGGAATTTTCTTACTAGTAGTTTGAGTATATAACTACATTCAAATGATTCTCAAGAGTACGAATTAATCCGTAAAAGCAGTGAAACTTTATTGTGAAAAAGATGGGGCTTTCCCATTTGTGACACAAGGCAAAACTACATGTCTTTTTAGTCCCGTTTTTTGACTAAACAAAAAACCCGCCAACAGGCGAGTCTCATAAGTTAACTTTCAAAAACATTCTCTTTAAATCGAAACAGATCTCGATAAATAATTTTATCCGAAAAATAAAGTTCGGCTGCCCCGCGTTCAATAAGCGGTTGACATAAGTCTATAGCCACCTCTTCCCCCGTTTCATAGCTTAAACACGTTTCATTTGTATAAATGAATTCATCCGTAATGACGGTACCATTCCGTAAAACGGCGAAGTCATCTCGCTCTTCGGCAAATAAATCATTACCGAACATCGTATGTCCGTCTTCTTTAATTCCTAATAAATTTAGTAATGTCGGCATCACATCGATCTGCCCAGAAACGGTTTCAAATGTTTCACCTTCTAACCCTGGAATGTGAACGATCAGTGGAACCCGTTCTAACTTCACCGCTTCTACTGCTGTAATCTCTTTATCTAAAAACTTACTCAGTTCCCCGTAGTGAGAATTAGCAATACCGTAATGATCACCGTACATGACAAGAATCGTATTTTCGTAAAGATCTTCTTCCTTTAATTGATCAACGAGGCTTCTCATCGCCTCATCCGTATAACGTACCGTTGGGAAATATTGATTCACAATTCTACTATTCGATTCAAAAGGTTCAATAAGATGGTCTTGTTCATCTAAATGATACGGAAAATGATTCGTTAATGTGATCACCGTACTATAAAAAGGCTCAGGAAGCGTCGTAAGGTAATCCATTGATTGCTTCACGAAATCGATATCTTTTAATCCCCAGCCAACAGAGTTTAGCCGCGATATTTCATAATCTTTAAAAGAGTAATAACCGTCATATCCTAGATTCGGATACATCACATCGCGATTATAAAAAGTTTTATCATTTGCATGGAATACGGCTGAGTAATAGCCTTGGTTTGATAATGTTTTTGGCAATGCCTTATATTGATTATCATGGTGCGTTAAAAATACAGCTCCTCTACCTAAAGGGTACAATGAATTATTAATGAGGAATTCTGCATCTGACGTCTTTCCTTGCCCCGTTTGATAATAAAAGTTTTCAAAGTAAAAGCTTTCTTCGATAAACTCATTTAAAAACGGAGTAATTTCTTCGCCATTTAGCGTCTCACCAATGACAAAACTTTCGACCGATTCTAATGAAACAACAATCACATTCATATCTTTAGCGATACCGAACATTTCTTCGTTAGGCTCGATTCGGTTTGCTTCTAAATGTTTCAACACCCCTGACAAATCATCTTCATTCGAAAATACAGGTTGAGCATTCGTTTGTGTGTGAATGAAGGCATCATATAAATAAAAACTATATATGCCGAGTGTGTTGACGATTTGTTCGCGATTATAAGCATTTGTTCTCTCTAACAAGTTTACATAGGAAAGTGAAAGAACGGTAAGAACTAGAGCCGTTAAAACATACGCTTTTGAGTGATGAAAAGTTAATCTTTTTGCTGTAGGTAGATATATTTTTTTCACCATTAAAAAGCCAATCACGACTACATCAATGAAGTAAAAAATGTCGTACCAAGCAATAAGCGCAAAAATACTCGTGCTTAAATCGCCCATATTCGAGCTCATTGACAACATGGGTAAAGTAATAATATCAGTAAATTCTCGGTAATAGACAACATTTGAATATAAAATCACCGATAATATTAAACTAATTAAAAAATAATATTTTACTTGAAATTGAGGTTTTATAAAAAGTCCAAAACCAAAAATAATGATTAAAAATAATAAAGTATTTAATAAAAACAGGACAATTTGAATACTTGTCAGTTGAAATGTAAACGTCGTTACGATAGTTGTTTTAACCCAAATTAACAAAAGCGCTAGCAGTAAAAATCTATGGTTATTATAAAACGTTGTCATAATTCCCTCCGATTTTCCTTATTAATAATTGCTTTAAAATTATTTTTCTATTTTAATATATTTACGGTTGTATTGGCAAACTATTTCCATTTCCATTGAACGACATCATTTCTAAAAATAAAAAATGTCCACCTTAAGAAAGGAGGAAATATCAGTTAACATTCTTTTAGTCGACAAAAACAATATAAATGTTACAGTTTCTGAAATTAATTATTATTTTATTTCCTTCAATGAATTTCATAATTCATTATTCTCGCCACTAAGATCAATATATAGTTGCGTGATGTGGCTCATTTTTGGTATTTATGAAATTCACTCCCTTAAAAAAGACATTACTAAACCTATTACAGCTAATTAATAGAGAGTTCAAAGTTTAAAGTAATGTTTTGG
>SKOL01000203.1 GCA_007120055.1 Anaerobacillus sp. | reverse complement strand
TTCTTCCTCTGGCCACATCTCTACTTCAGCGATTTCTAAAAGTGGTTGGATCGTTTCTTCTGGTACTTTTCTCGTAATAAAAACATATGGTTTGTTCATTTTAAAGACCTCTTTCTGTCAATGAATTTCATAATTCATTATTTGCGCCACTACGATAAATATATAGTTGCGTCAAAACCATTCGCAAACTATATATTGTTTGATATGGCTCATTTTTGGTAATTATGAACTTCACTCCTGTAGTAAAAAAAAATGTCGTTACGCATGCTTATACTTCTTTACACATTACTTAAAAGGAATAAAGTGTAAAAATCAAAGATTTGCTATTACTAGTGTAGTAAATTGGACGTTGTCCAGCTAACTTGTTAGTTTTTCTTTCTTTAGTGAACAAGGTAATATTATCTTAAAAATTGACCCTTCTCCTCTTTTACTCTCTACTTCGATCTTCCCATTCATACTCTCGATTATATTATAGCAAACCATCAAACCTAAGCCTGTACCTTTTTCTTTTGTAGAGTAAAAAGCGATACCTAAATTTCTAATTTGTTGGTCTGTCATACCAATGCCATTATCAATAACTTCAATACAGACTTTGTGGTGATGATTCGTCGTCCTTATCGTAACAATTCCATTTCCTTCTGAAGCCTCGATTGCATTTTTAATAATATTAACTAAAACTTGAGTGAATTTTTGCTTATTGCCATATATGTATATGTTCTCATTCATACTTTCAACTGAAACATTCACCCCTTTTAAAAGGGCGAAGCTTTGCAACGTTTCATTTACACGCAAAACCTCATCACTAACCTTAATATCGTCTTTAGTACTTGCTTCTTCTCGTGCTAGAGATAAGTAATCGTTAATAATAGTTTCGGCCCGATCTAATTCTGAAATCATTAACTCCGTATATTTTCGCTGCGAACTATCTTTTGATTCGTGACTAAGTTGTAAGAACCCACGAATAACTGTCATCGGATTTCGTATTTCATGAGCAACACTAGCCGCTAACTGTCCGACTATATACTGTTTTTCTTTTAACTGCATTTGTTGATGCAGCATAATTCTTTCCTCTAGAATTTCTATCACGGAAATGACTAAAAACAACGTAAGCATGTGAATGGCGATATAAAATATAAAAAATGCCCGCTGTTCATTATTTAAAGTAAAGTTAAAAAGGAAAATATAATTTAATAATACAACTAGAATTGATGTGAAAAGGCATAGGATTAAAGTATTGGTTTTTGTTAATTTTTTTCGAAAACCTTTAACTAGGATTACTATGATCGCTGCAAAAAAAGTATAAATAAAAAATGCTAAGAAAGCCCCTAAAGTAATTCCTAGTGAAAATCGAAAAATGACTAGGGCGATTGTTACGACTATTCCCACCATTGGACCGCCATATAGGAAGGACACAAGCCATGGGACTGTACGTAAATCTAATACGGTGGTATTACCGAACGTAACTGGGAATAACATGCAAAGAATGATAGACATAATTGAAAATACGCAAACCAAAACTTTTTCTCGCATAGGATTTCTTTTTAATTCATCTTGGTTAAAAAATGAATAATAAAAAAGCATCGGTAAAAAGATGACCACTAATTGAAACAATAAGTCTTTGAACATCTTTCCCACTTCCTTTTTTTATTTTCCTTCGACGCTTTTTTAGTATATCACACCATTTTCGATAGTTTTTTACATTTAAGTAACAAAGTATTGAAAAAACCTGGCTTGTCACCAAACACCTGCCCCAAACCGTAAGTTTGTGAAATTTTAACTAAGGCATTGTTTCGAGCGACAAGAAAAGCCACTGATTGCGTTACACAAATGCGTTGTAATGATGACCTCATCTCGTCCCCCGAGAATCCTTGACTTGAGTGGCAGCATTGGCGAAAGCCGTGGTTTTTCTACTATCTTTAGATTGGAGGAAGAATCGATAACGGCAAATCAACGCCGCTCATCGCTTTTAAAAAAGTATTGGTTCGGACGCAAGTTTGTCGATTTAAAATTTTTTAACCAATCGACTTCAGGAACGTACGGTTGCCAATTGGATGGAACCACTTTTGAGTGAAATGTTCGTAAAAATTGTTCTGTTTGCCGTTCTGTTTGGAATAAGTCAAATAGCTGGTTTGTATAGTCTCGTGCTTCATCCTCATTTACACTTCGATAATACCCTTCAACGATCTGAAAATATTCAATTGGAAATAACAGCCGCCCGTAAATATAGCGCCATGCTTTTGGGCTAATTGGCTCAACAGATTCGTAATCGGTAAGAAATTGATTAATTTTCGAGACGGGATTTTCTTCGTTATTCATAATTTGTCTCATCCACTCTGCCAAGTCTCTACTTGGATGATCATAAACAAAATCTGTCGGGCTTTTAACCGTCGCTAATGTTTCGTGATCTATCGTCAACCACGTTCGCGGTGAAAATTTGTAATGGCATATCGTTTTCGGTTCGTTACCTGACTGCTTCCCAAAGTCAAGGTCACTATCGACAATATATTGAATGGCGTTTTCAGTTCTACCTAAATAGTAAGGAAACGAAAGCATAAATGCTTGGTCAAAACTTGACTTCCTTTCCCGTTTTGTTAAATCAGCATATAGTACATCTAATTGAGACAAGCGGTTAATCCAAAATTGAGACCATGAATGGTAATCTTTTTTTCCTTGTGGGTAAGACTTCCCTCCTTGATGCTGCAGCGCTAATTGATAACCGATCGATTGATCCTTTTTACTTCTTGAGAAGTATTGGGGCAACTGAAACATGACACAGTTTTGCCCATCAATAAAACCTGTAATCGTGTTCATCTTTGTCGGGACAAATGTCGCCACTTCATAATCACCATAAGCTCTTAAATGATTAGCCATCTGAATCATTTCTTTGACTTCATCATCTTCTACATCATCAACAGCAACGAAAAAATAATGATGATCACCTGATGTAAAGCCTTCAAAATCTCCAAGCACAAACCTCTGCTCACAATATAATTTATATTCATCAAATACATTTCTCTCAAAC
>SKOL01000535.1 GCA_007120055.1 Anaerobacillus sp. | reverse complement strand
GTTGTAATTCTTCTTTAGACATTGTTTTTCCACCATCAAGGTTGAAGGAGTAGGCATTCCCAATTGCTAAATGGCTAGATGCATTTTCATCAAACAGTGTGTTGTAAAAAAGAATGTTAGAGTTTGAAATTGGTGAATCGTGAGGGACTAAGGCAACTTCCCCTAAGAAGTGTGAGCCTTCATCCGTTTCGATTAACCTTTTTAATGTTTCATATCCTACTTCAGCTGTAAAATCAACGACTTTTCCGTTTTCGAAAGTTAAGCTAAAGTTATCGATAATATTTCCGCTGTAGTTTAGTGGTTTTGTACTTGAGACAACACCATTGACGCCATCTTTTTTCGGAAGCGTAAAGACTTCTTCTGTTGGCATGTTAGCAACGAACTCGACGCCAGATTCGTTAGGACCACCGCCCCCAACCCATAAATGCTTTTCAGGAAGTTCGATCGTTAAATCAGTTCCTGGTGCTTTGTAATGAAGTTTAGCGTATTTTTTATTGTTTAAGTAATCTACTTTACTTAGTAATTTTCGATTATGTTCTCTCCAAGCAGAAACTGGATCTTCTAAATCGGCACGTGTTGCCATTAAAATTGCTTCCCAAAGCTTTTCTACGCTTTCGTCATCAGACGTATTCGGGAATACTTTTTTCGCCCACTCTTTTGAAGGAGCGGCAATGACACACCAACTTACTTTATCTGCTTGAACATAACTACGATACTTTTCCATCGCTTTACCAGCTGTTTTATTAGCATTTGCAATTCTTTCAGGATCTACTTCTTTCAGTAAATCAGGGTTAGAAGCGACAATGCTCATAAAAGCTGCACCGTTTTCAGCCATTTCTTCAAAGCCTTTTGCTTTCCACATAGGAAACTCTGTAAAAGCTTCATCAGGGGCAAGTTGATACTTTAATAAAGAAAGTTTTTCATCATTCCATTCAACATGTACGTTTTTAGCTCCTGCTTCATACGCCTTTTTAGCAACGAGACGTACAAATTCCATATTATTGGTTGGACCGTTAATCACTAACGTTTGTCCTTTTTGAATGTTAATTCCAACTTTGACCGCAAGTTCTGCATATTTTTCTAAATTTTGTTCGAATGTACTCATCATTATGCTCCTCACTATGTAATATTTTCATTCATTTGTCTATTTTACCAAACATGAGGAGCGATGAACAATTTATTCAATTTCAAATCCTAAGTCTTCAATCATTTCATAATCTTTATTAACTTCTTGCCCTGCCGTTGTTAAGTAATCACCAACAAAAATGGAATTTGCAGCGTAAAGTGCTAAAGGTTGGAGATGGCGTAAACTTTTTTCACGGCCTCCAGAAATACGGATTTCTTTTGAAGGGTTAATAAATCTCATTAGAGCTAACACTTTTAACGCTTTGTATGGTTTTGGCGACTCATAATTTCCTAAAGGTGTGCCTTCAACAGGGTGTAGGAAATTAACCGGAATAGAGTCGGCGTCCAAGTCATGCAGCGCATAGGCCATTTCTACAATTTGTTCATCAGTTTCCCCAAGTCCTACAATACAACCAGAACAAGGTGAAATACCGATACTTTTTATACTTTCAACAGTTAAGACGCGGTCGTCATACGTATGTGATGAAGTGATATTTTTGTAGTTATCTTCATGGGTATTTAAGTTATGGTTGTAACGGGCAACGCCTGCTTCTTTTAATTGTCTTGCACGTGCTTCGTTCAAAATCCCTAAGCTCGTACAAATTTTTAAAGGTAATGTTTCCGATATTTCTCTTACGGCTTCAACAATTTCATTAATTTCCTTTTCAGATGGCGAACGACCACTCGTAACTATGCAGTATGTGCTAGCTTTACGTGCCAAAGCTTCTTTTGCACCGGCAATAAGTGTTTCCTTATCAAGTAATGAATATGTTTTAACAGGAGCATCAGAAACTTTTGACTGTGAGCAATAGCCACAATCCTCCTGGCAAGCCCCACTTTTCGCATTAAAAATCATGTTTAATTTTACTTTTTTTGAAAAAAAGTGGTGGCGAACTTGAAAAGCAGCGTTCAGCATCGGTAACATTTGATCTTCAGGTGCCTCCAAAATCTGTAGTCCTTCTTCAATAGTGATTCTTTCTCCGTTTAGTGCTTTTTGTACGAAACTACCCCAGTCAATCTTTTTTGTTGTTATTGTCATCAAAAGCTCCCCCTTCGTCATCAATGTTAACTTAATTTTATTATAGGTTAACATTAATTTTGAGAATAATCTATATTTTTTTCCAACAATTTCTTTTTTCAGAAATAGAAGTCATGAACACAATAAAACGGAAGGTTACTTTACTGTTATTAATAAGCTTGGATTGATAAAATAAAAGGGGAAAGGAGCGTCCTTTGTGAAACATAAAATTTTTAAGATCGTCAAAAGAACTGTCGCAATCATACTTGCTTTTTTTCTTTTATTTGCCGGTTATGTCATCGTATCTGTTCATTATTGGTCAATAACAGATGAAGGGCGACTGCCACCGAAAACAGCTGTCCTTCTTTATGCGATTAATAATAATATTGTGACACCAGATATGCAGCCGCCCCGTTTTTTAATACAGCCGAGGCCAGCAACCATTGCTAGAGAGGATCTTTTAATGCCAGTTGAAGAAGGTGAGATCCCGATTAGAGTATACTACCCGAAGCGTGAAGGCCCACATCCGGTCATATTGTATTATCACGGTGGAGCTTTTTTAGAGGGCTATGGTAACATTGAGACCCATGATAATATTATTCGGTCACTTTCGGCACGAACGCAAAGTGTTGTCATTGCTGTAGGCTATCGCGTCGCACCACAATACGTATTTCCAACAGCGGTAGAGGATAGTTATGAAGCACTCTTGTGGGCATATGAGCATTCTGAAAGATTTAATGGTGATTCAGATCGCATTGCAGTCGCTGGCGATAGTGCTGGAGGTAATTTAGCGACGGCTGTTGCTTTAATGACAAGAGATTTTCAAGGTCCCGAGCTCGTGGCACAAGCACTCCTTTATCCATTAACGACGTTTCAAGACTTACCTTTACAAT
>SKOL01000234.1 GCA_007120055.1 Anaerobacillus sp. | reverse complement strand
CTTCAGAAGCCTGCATTAAAGAATAAAAGGTTATAGGTGCAACTAAAACAAATGGACTGCCATCAATAAAAATTGCCACATGACCTTCTAACAAATAAGAAGCGACGACATCAACCCGTTCAGTATTTAAGATTTGCGGAAAAGGAGAGGTAGGGTTATCCTCAATAAATTCTTCAATATACTCACTTTCCAATACACCGTCGATATCGATTCGGTTTAGCCGATTTTTTGCTTCATCAACAAGCGCTTTGTCTGCTACACCATCTATATGGGCAAGTATTACAGTCGTTTTTGTTAAACGCCCTATTTCAAACTTCTCCATTTTTAATTTTGGACTTCTAATCTTGCGGCGAAGGAGAGCTGTATTTACTCCAATCGTCTCAATAAAGCCTTCCCGCGGCCCACGTATGACTGATTCAGCTGATGGTTCTTCAATCGCCCGCTTTTCCCATTTGCCTAAATCTACAGCAAAGCCCTTCTTACTCCCATTAATAAGGATGACTGGTTTTCCTAAGGAAATTTCATTAATTATATCCGTGTAGGTGTTAACTTCTTTTACATGGGATACGGAAATTTTTTTTTCTAAAATAGCGGCAAAGTTATCAGTTTCTTGATTTGTTTGTTCAAATAGGTCTAGCTCCTTTTCTAGTTGCATTAACGGTGTAAGTACATTTGTATTCAGCTCTTCTACATTAGCTAGTCCATCTATATATAACAAGGAAGCTTTGTCCTTACCTTCGATTAAGAAAGAACGTATAATAAAATCAGTGCAATTTTCATAGATCGAACGAAGAGTTCTCATATTTTTATTAATATCATTAGAGAGATCATCTTGTGATTTTGCTACTTGCTCTTTAGCTTCTTTAGACAGTTTTGCTTGTTTTTCGACTATTAATTGATCAAGGTTCTTGATTTTCCTTGGCTTACGAAACAAACCCAACCAGCCCCTATATATGTAGTTACTATTCATTATTTTGTTACCACTGTAGGTTTTATATGTATAAAGTAAGAGAATTTTCCTCCTGTTCTATTCAGGCTAGTGTCAGGAAACTGCAAATTTACAACGTTAAGCAAATAAGAGCATAAAAAAAATCGATCCCTTAAAACGTTTAGGAACCGATTTTTTCATTTGGCTTGTGAAGCTAAAGCCTCCGTTCTTGCTAGGGGGAGGAAGGCTATTTCTCTTTGTTAATTTTTCGAGGAGTGCCACTCCTCGAAATTTCTTGTTTCACACAATACGACATGTGATAAAAACCAGCTAAAAAAATGACCCAACTGTTGATGAAAAATCACTGTTTCGTGTATAATTTAACTAGATACACACTAGAATAAAAAAATGACCGAACGCAGCGAACGTCCGGTCGGTGCAACTACACCCGCTAGAAGAGCGGTGACCAGTTGTTGTACTAAAGAAGTAACCGTTTCCTTGGTCAGGGTTGGACGGTTACTTTTTTCTTTCTTTGACAATTTATGAATTTCATAATTTAATTTTATCGCCATTAAGATCTATATGTAGTTGCGTTAAACCGTTCGCAACTACATATAGATCTTAATGGCTCAATTGAGGTAATTATGAAATTCACTCAGTAAAACCAATGTTATCACACCTATCAATACTAAATTTGATTGTAGTGCTATGTTCATTGCCTCAAACATTGTCATTCTTCCCAACTCCCTTCTATTGGGAGATGGTCACCGCCCATCCGCTTTATGCAGTTACCACATATATTATAACGAACGTACGATCTGTTTTCTATAATTTGTTTGTTTAAGTAATGTTGTGGACATGAGAGCCCTTATTTTCTAAAAAATCACTACTTCTGCACACTTTGCGGACATCAGGGCCCTTATTTGCTTAAAATCTACCCACAATAGTGACTTTACATCAAAATAAGGGCACTGGTGTCCGTTTCCATGCAAAAATTAAGTTTTTTTCAAAAATAGCGTCTCTGATGTCCGTATACACCCCCTATTTTAAATAAAGGGGGCGGGAAGAACTAAGACGTTTCAGCCAAGCCATTCGTTTAGCTAAACGAAAGAAGCAAGAAGTGATCCCCCTCGCTTCTCCCTGCTTCCGTCATAATAAAACTTGAAAAGGCAAATTTTCTAATTTCCATTCCAACAACTTCTAATTTCCTCAGCAAAAGAACGCTTACTAAAATCACTTGCATGGATGTATAGCCTGTCAGAAGCACGGGTCACCCCCACATACAATAGCTTTCTTAGCTGAATGTCATTTTCGATGAGTTGTTGCACTTCAAACTTATCGACATCAGCTAAAAAGACAATCGGAGCTTCAAGCCCTTTAGAAGAATGGTAGGTCGTTAATACTAAGCGACCTTCCGTGATATTTTTAGTTATCTCTGTTTTGTCGCGAATAGGCTGATCGATCGTTCGTTGTAATTTTCTACAATCGCCCCATCCTTTACATAAAATTAAAATGTCATCTGGTTGGTATCCTACCTTATTCATAAGCTCTTTTAACAATTCATTAATGCCACGGTATCCATCCTCAATAAACACGACACCGTTTTCTACTTGGTTATTAAACTTGAGCTCATCCTGTGGGCAATAAAATTTTTCTACTTCTTCTTTTAATTTTTCTTCTTGCTTTAAAAATTTTAGAGCTAAATCGATATGCTCATTCCCTGAAGGTATGATTTTTTAAGTAAAGTACTTCTACCACGCATATCAATTCCTAAACCCTTCCAACTATGTTCGTTCTTGTTGTAAATGCTTTGTAATCGATCGCCAGCTAAAAATAAGTTTTTTCCGACGACTTCCTTATTGCTATGATTTAAATAAGTATGTTCAACGCATGCCTTTACACATAACTTTACCCAATGGTCATGAAAGTCCTGATATTCGTCGATTAGTATCGCATCACAATGTGGTTTAACTTTTTGTAATGCTAAATCAGGTAACTCTTTTTTCCACCAGTCTTCGGTAGGTTTGTTCGGAACACCGACATTTGTGATATGTAATGCAAATTTATGAAAGGTACTGACCTCGATATTTTCGATGCGGACATCCATAAAGGTGAGATCCTCGGCTAACATATTTAGTTTGTTTTCGATTTTTGTTTGTAACGATTTGTTATACGTTAAGATTTGAATTTTCCAATCCGGGTGCTCTCGAACTAAGTGAACCGCTCGCGCCAATAAAATCACCGTTTTTCCACTCCCAGGCACACCTGTGACCATATAATGTCCATACGGAATTCTTTTCGCAAAGCGTTCTTGTTCTGTATCTAAAGCTTTAATAAGACCTCTATTATTCTCAATATGTGTTGGTGACTTATAAATTTAATTTCTGGGAATAGAATCGTTCTTAATGCAACAACTTCTTCCTCTTCAATGATGGTTGAATTTCCTTTAAAAAGATGTTCTTTTTTTACCGTTGAAAACTCATTTGAGGTGATATATGCGGAAGGCTTTTGATCAAAAATAGGTGCTAAGTCATTTTCTTCGATTTCATTGGAAGATAAATTGGGAAAAATAACGAAAGAATGTAAGTGAAATTTTAATTCCGCATAATCATTAAGCAGTATTTCATTCATACTAAATATCCCTTGTGCTGCACGAAAATATTGGTTGGCTTTAAAAAGAGGATTATCAACAACCTTGTTATCGTTTAAATGAACCTGCCTCCGATCCGCTTTTCGAATATATGATATTCCCCAATCCTTCACCTCCAAGATGACGACACCCATGTGCGGGTCGATTAAAATAAAATCTGGCTCCAAATTCCTTATTCGCGGCTGAATATACAAATACGCATTTGCTTCACTTGTTTTATAGATGGATCGAATTTTTTCAAGTACTTTTCTTTCTCCATTCGTCAGCTTCGGCAAGTCATTCGGTATGACATTAATCCCCATAGCCTCACTCCCAAAATTTATATATTTTCAAACTTTATACCTATATATGTGAATGGTTTCTATTTATTACCAAATCAACATCAAAGTTTAATCCTTCACTATATAAATACTTTTTTAGGCGAGGAAAGGGGGTAGGTGATTAAAAAAAACAAATTTCGTATCAAAAAAAAATAAACACCCGAGGGACGAGGGGTCAGGTCCCTCGTCCCAGTGCTGATTTTTAATTGAAGTTTGACCTGATGAGATGAGTAAAATCAATGTAATAACACCTATCAAAACTAAATTTGATCGAAGTGAAAAGTTAAGTTCTAGGCACTTAACTTTTCAAATAATAAATTATTAGATAACTCCTAGTTTTTTTAATCCTTTATAAATCCCTGATTTATCTACATGGGAGGTAACTGCTTTAGAGTATGGTAATAATTTTTTATTAGCATTACCCATTGCTATCCCCATGCCAACATAAGATAACATTTCCACGTCATTTAACTCATCTCCAAAAGCAATCGCTTGTTCAGGCGTTAGCTCTAAATATTCCAAAAGCTTTTGAATACCTAGTGCTTTTGATGCGTTAGGGAGTACAACATCAGCACAATATTTATGCCAGCGAACTACTTTTAAATCAGTGAAAACAGGAGCGAGTTCAACCTCTTTTTCCTTGTTACAAAATAGAAGCATTTGGTACGTTTCAGCAACATCCTCTATTTTGAGGTTTTGAATCTTATTCTTAAATGCTTCAGGTGTAAAACAGAGCGGCTCGGTTATCTCCCTTACGTAAGGGTGCTTTTCGTGTGTCACAAAATTTCCATCCGAGCTATTAAGCAATAAAGGAATATTTTGTTCATCAAGTTCATGCAAAAGCTTTTGTACAATACTTTTAGGGATAGACTGTTTAAATATCTCTTTTCCTTTATAGATTACATGGGAACCTGTAAAGGTAATATATGAATCTATACCTAGTTCTTTACCAACTTCAAGGGAATTTTCAAGAGGTCGTCCTGTGGCAATACAAACATCTATACCTTTTTCCTTCAATAAGGCTACAGCAATTTTTGTTTTATTAGGTATATCTCCTTTATTAGTTAAAATAGTTCCATCAATATCTAAAAAGACGATTTTGTATTCTACCTTTGACATACTGGATCACCTTTTTTTTCCGAAGTAAAGAAGAGCCTATTTGGTTTTACCTTCTTATAATAATCAAATTTTATAGGAGTATCGTTCTTACATATTGTTACTTGGCCTTCTAACGCTGCATAGCCAAATGAAACCATTACTAAATAATCATTAATATACAATTCAAAGTATTCCTTTTCCATAATAAGACGGAATTCATGAATAGCCTCTTTTAATTCGATATCCTTTTTTAAATACATGTGAGAATCTGATAAAGAAGAAAATTCTAATTTATTCTCAGTTATTTTAAGGAAAAATCCATTAGTTAAGTCTTTGTTTGTTCTTAAATAGAAGATAATTTGGTCTTCCTTAGTAAATCTCTCTTTAAATTTAATCATGCCATTTCTTTTTACATTAGAATCATTTAATTCATAAAAATTGTTTCTTTCACAAAAATACTTAAGAGCCAGTTTCCCATCTTTATTTATTTCTAATATCTTTGGGGGCGCAAGATAACCACGTCTAACACCACCAGTGTCCAC
Source organism: Anaerobacillus sp. (assembly GCA_007120055.1). The sequence goes on along the minus strand of SKOL01000234.1, from coordinate 25,593 downwards.
TTTACCATGCCTTTCTTTAATAGTATGCAAAAACATGTACTGTCCTTTATACTCAGTAATTCTATTTGCATATACTTGCCAATCTGATAAAGGGTTTGTATCCACTTCCCTAAAACCACTATTCGGTCTATCAGAAACTAAGTATCTAATTTTCCTTTCCCCATCCTTAGAATAGAACAAATAATAGGTGCCATTTAATTCATAGACAACAGGGCATTCGGCGTCCTTTACATCTTTAGGATCATAAATGGGTGGGTGTACCTCCCAATCAAATAAATTAGAAGAACTGGCAACTGCAATACAACCGCCCATTTCTGGTTCCCTTTCTTTGGAACGAGCACAAATATACATGTAATAAGTGGATGAAACATTATCATATAATATAAAGGGATCTCTCCATGACATAGTTTCACCGTCAGTTCGGTACCAAGAGGAATCTGCCTCTACAATGGGGTTATTGGGATACTTCTCCCAATAATATAAATCTTTAGAAACAGCCATACATACACGTTGCTTTTTATATTCTTGAGTACCTAACCCCGTGTAAAACATAAAGTACAAACCATCTTTCTTAATAACGCTCATCGTATATAAGCTAGCATTATCACACATCTGTTCACTTCTGCTAGGCTCCATTATTGTTGGTTGCTCGTTCCACTCAATTAAGTTATTTGAAGTAGCATGGCCAAAGCTATTTCCAATTATTGCAGAATCATACGGGAACATCTTCACTCCTTGGATATGAAAAACATGATATTCACCGTTCTCTTCCACAACCTCAAAGTCATTAAAGGCTAAGCCCTTTGGTTGGTAATACATATTATTTCGCTCCTAAGAACTAATATTTTTTATTCATATTTTAAGGCAGTTCGCACATTATTGATTTTGTATATTTAATCTATACTTAATTCTGCCATAACAGGATAATGATCAGAAGGATAGCGTTGATCTCGATTATCCTTAACTATTAAAGTTTTGAGAATCGTTATTTTTTCAGAAACAAATATATAATCTATCGGCAAACCACTAGTTTTACCTGTGAAGCTATGTGCTGTACAGCCAATATCATTAACATTTGAAAAGCAATCTATCAAACTAATATTCCCAGATGTTAAAGATAATGACTCCTTTGAATTCATTGGAGTTTCTATCTGTGAATATTTTTCCCCTCTTAGCAATTGCACAACATTACTTTCGGGGGTGGAATTAAAATCTCCCATTAATATAGTAGGTAAAATTTTTTCTTGATTCATTTTCAATATCTTATTATATATAAGGACTATCCCGCGCTCCCTAGCTTCTGCACTAATATGATCTAAGTGGGTGTTAAATACGAGCAATTCTTCATTAAAGTCTCTTAAGAAAAAATGTACCCACGTACATATTCGGGGACAAGCAGTATTCCAACTCTTACTTCCTTCAATATCTGGAGTTTCTGATAACCAGAATGTACCAGAATTTATTATTTTTACTGATTCTTTTTTATAGAAAATTGCACAAAATTCATCCGATTTCGCACCGTCGCGCCCTTCTCCAACAAAAGCAAACTTAGGTAAAAGTCCCTCTAAATCTTGAAGCATAGGGTAGGTCCCTTCTTGTGTACCAAAAATTAGAGGATCATATTTATTAATAACTGTACTTACAAGCTCTTTTCGATTAGGCCAAGAATTCTCTTTATCTTCAGGTGTATCCATTCTCAAATTAAAGGTCATTATTCTTTGCTTCATCTCAACCTCCTAATGTAAAAGTAATTTCTCCAATAATTATCCTTTCGTAGCACCCGATGTTAAACCAGAAACTAAGTAATTTTGTAACAGCAAGAAAACAGTTGCTATTGGAACAGCAATTAAAATAGAACCTGCAGCAAACCTAGTAAAGTTATTGGCAAATTCATCTGCCACAAAATTAAATAATCCTAAAGCTAATGTGTAGTTTTCTGGACTTCTTAAAATAATTCTTGGCAATAGAAAGTCCATAAATGGTGACATAAAATTAAGTAATGCGATAACTGCTAGAATAGGTTTTGCCAATGGTAATACAATTGTAAAGAAGGTTCGAAAGTGCCCTGCACCATCAATTCTAGCTGCTTCATCCAACTCACGGGGGATCGTATCAAAATAACCCTTAATTAAAAACACTTGATACGGGACAGATGCCCCGATATAGATTAACATTAACCCAACTAAACTATCTAATAGCCCAATCATATTTAGTAATAGATAAATTGCTACCATCCCCATTAACACAGGGAAAAGCTGAAGTAATAAAAATCCGTATAACCCATATTTTCTTCCAATAAAACGATATCTTGAAAATGCATAAGCTGCTAGAGCTGCAATAATTACAGAAAAAAACGTATTACCTATAGATACAAATAAAGAATTCTTGTACCAGGTTAAATAATCACTATTAGGGTCAAAGAATAGCCACTTATAGTGAGTAAAGGACCAATTCTCCGGAATTAAGGAACTACTAAATAAACTTCTACCTGGGTTAAGTGATAGTCCTAAGGTCCATATTAATGGATAAAATATAACAATAAACATAATTAGAATAATCGTATACATAACAATAACTTCTAATTTTGATTTTACTTTCGGACTCATTAAATATTTCCCTCCTCTTTAAAAGAGCGTGATCGACTAAATTGGATACCTGCAAATACTGAGACGATCAATCCTAAAATAATCGTTATTGTGGCTGCCATATTAAATGCTCCCGATTCGAAGGTTAATCCATATACCCAAGAAATTAAAATATCTGTTCCACCTGCATTTTGACCTCGTATCGCAGGACCACCTTGGTTAAATAAATATATAATATTAAAATTATTAAAGTTAATTGCATATTGCATGATTAATAATGGTCCAGTTGCATACATTAAATGGGGAAATGTGATAAATCTAAATTTTGCAAACTTTGAGCCCCCATCAACATCCGCTGCCTCGTACCACTCTTTAGAAATACTTTGTAGAACCCCTGTAAATAAAGCAAACACAAACGGAAATCCTACCCAAACTTGAACTAATATAATAGCAATTTTTGTCCAAAAGGCATTTGTTAACCATGGAACAAAAATATCAAAGTGAGAAAGAATATCTCTATTAATCGTCCCAAAATTATCATTAAACATTGCCGCAAAAATTAGTATTGTTACAAAAGAAGGAACAGCCCAAGGTAAAATAAATACTGTTCTTATCATCTTTTTGAACTTAATTCGTTCATCATTAATAATGAGAGCCAATAACATTGCAAGGGCAATTTGCAATGTTGTTGCAACGAAAGTCCAAATTACTGTCCATGATAAAACAGTTAAAAATGTCCCCCGCCACAGTTGGTTAGTAAATAACTGTTTAAAGTTATCAAAACCTACCCAGCTTAATAGATTATGAGGGGGTGCGTTATAAAGGTTGTAGTTAGTAAAAGCAAGTACTACAACAAATAATAGAGGTAAGCCTATAACAAAGATCAGCATGAATATTGCTGGACTTATTAACATATAAGGAAATCCATGATCCCAAGTAGATGTAAAAGCGTTATATAATGAAGGTTTTTCCCATCCTTTTTTTATTTTTTCAGCATCTTTATAGGCATCTATTAAATTTACAACATAAAATAATATAGCAATAATAGTCAAAATAATCGAAACAAGACCTTGAATAATTAGTGCTCTTGAATCATCAATAACAGGAATTGTACCTAAAGTAAAAATACCCCAATAACCTACTGCTAAAAAATCAGAAAGGAGCACAAAAAATGCCATATACAAAATTAAAAGAACGCTACCTTTAATGAACCTCTTATTATAGAACTGCCCAAGACCTGGGATAAGGGATAATAAAACAGCAACTTTGGGATTATGACGTTTATACTTTTGAATATTTTTTTCTGTGTTTAAATTACTCAACAAAATCGCCCCTTTAATGAGCGGCCTACCAGATTGAAAGAGTTATGATTACTCTTTCAACCCGGCCGCTAACGATTTTAAATTAGTTACTACCGTGCACCATTTCAATTTGCAATTCTACATATTCTTGAGTTTCCGTTAATACTTCTCCCACGTCCTCCCCTTGTGAAATGTGGTGAAACGCATCACGTAGCGGTCCCCAAATTTGCATAATTTCTGGGATATTAGGCATTAAGTCACTATGTTCAAGTTGTTCAACGAAGCCTTTATAGTATTCATTATCTAATACAAGGTCCGAATTCAATAAATCCGTTCTAGGAGGTAACTGTCCTGTTTCCTCAAAAAAGTAGCTTAATGATTCCTCACTTGTTAAAAATAAAGCTAGGTCATTAGCCCAATATTTATGTTCTGAGAAGTTAGAAACTAACCAAGATTGTACAGCTATGAATGATGCTGGACGTTCTCCATTAGCAAGCTTTGGTAGTGGAGCTGTTGCTAAGTCATCACCAATTGCTTCCTTTAATGTCGGAATTAAGAAAGGGAAGTGACCAATTGCTCCTACTGTACCTTCGGAAAATAATCCAACCATAATATCTTGGTTAACCCCTTGCGGTAAGTAACCATTTTCAAACCAAGATTGTACAACTTTTCCACCTTCAATTGCTCCTTCATTAGCTAAACCAACATCATTTCCAATAAATCCTGTCTCATCATAACCAAAGAAATAACCACCATAGGCATTCATAATTGAAGACATAAAGAATGGACTATCACCTCTTAAAAGGAATCCATATTTGTTTTCACTTGGATCGTTAAATTCTACAGAAAGTTGTTCTAATTCTTCCATTGTCGCAGGTGCCTCAGGAATAATAGACTTATTGTAGTAAAGTGCCCACGTTTCAATGATCATAGGTAATCCATATAATTCTCCATTATAAGTTAGGCCGCGAATGGCATCTGGATAGTAGCCAGTTAACTTTTCTCCATCTACTTCAATTGGAGTAGCTAAGTTCTGTACAACTGCTTCACCTACACGGTCATGAGCTTGATACCATACGTCAGGACCAGTTCCGGATGGACCATCAAGTGATATATTATCCGTTTGATCTGCCATTGCCATATTAACAATCCTTACTGGGATACCTGTTTCTTCCTCATACCTTTTTACTATTTCTCTATAAGCAGGAAGGGTGATTTCATCAGTATCTGCCCATAGAACTAATTCTTCGGGTTTTTCAGGTAGGCTTGCTTCTCCTTCAGTAGTGCTTTCTACATTACCATTTTCATTTGTTGGATTTGTACTGTTTACCTGATCTCTTTCTGGTTCACATGCAGCTAATAAACCTATGACTAATAGTGATAATAAAACACTTAACAATAATTTTCTCATTTTCATCCCCCTAATTTTTTATAGTGTTTAGAAACTCGCTACTTAAAAATTTGATGGATCACCTCCTGAAAGAGTAAATTCTTGATAATTATATAAATTGGTTTTATCTCCAGTTTGATTATCTTAATGATTATGCCTATTCTTAGTTAACCGGTTAACTTTAAACTAGTATTCTTTCATATCCAATCATTATTAAAATAATAATAATACTAATTTAAATTCTTTAATAATAAATTCTTTTAGTAACTAAGGTCTAGTAAATTAATTTGTACTCATAAGTCGTTTGACTTCTTAAAAAACCAGGAGCTATTCTCTAACCAGTTTCCTATTTTTGATAAAATCATTACTATAACCACAGAAAAAATGACAAAACCATAAAAACCTGCACCAATTCCAATACCTACTCCACCTACAAATAAAATCATTGAAGCAGACGTCAACCCTTTGACATGAAGTCCTTCTTTTAAAATTACACCAGCTCCTAAAAATCCCAATCCAGTGACAATTTGCGCTGCTAAACGCATTGGATCCATTAATGCCACATTATCTACCCTTCCATACAAATCTACGCTATATATTGAAACAACAGTTATTAACGCACAGGCTGTTGCAACAAACATATAGGTTTTGACTCCTGCCGGTTTGTTTTTAGCTGTCCTGTCTATCCCTATTAGAAACCCAATGCAAGCACTAATAAAAATACGAATGTATACCTCCACATCTCCTAGCAGTACCCCTTGCAGTTCCATGGATTCCCTCCTTACAATTAACTTTCAAATTTAGTTAACCGTTTAACTAAACTTTTAAAAAAATTTAGTTTTTTACTTTTGTAGAATCCCTTACAACGAGTTCTACATTTAATTCTATTTTTTTCGCTGTTAACTCACTTTCGTCAATAGCTTCAATAAGTGTATCAGCCGCTACTTTTCCTTTATAAGATATATCCTGCTTTACCGTTGTTAAACCAGGAATAATAAAACTACTCAAGCTAATGTCATCGAACCCTACTAAGGAAAAATCCCCAGGGACCTCCATACAATTATTATTGAGCGCTTTCATAATACCGATAGCTAAAATATCTGACATTGAGAAAATCGCTGTGATTCCCACTTCGCTTTTTAATATTCTTTCACCAATTATAAAACCGCTTTCAAATGTACTTTTTCTACTTTGTGATAGCTGGCTTTCAAATATTAGATTTCTATCAACCCTAATTTTAGCTTCCTTAAGAGCTCTTTGATACCCTTGATACCTTTTTTTCTCAACAGGGTTATTCCGGATATCCTTAGCTACAAAAGCTATATTTTCGTGTCCTAACTCAATTAAATGTTTTGTACCTAGATACCCTCCTAGCTCATCATTTATATTTACACTTGGATAAATGTTTGTATAGTCTTCATATGTATCTATTAAGACTGTAGGTATATCTAGCTCTTTTAATTGATTATAAAGTTTTTTAGGAAAGAGTCCTAAAAGTACTAACCCGTCAAGGTTACGTTTATTTATCCAACTCTTACACTCTTCAATTTTACTCAAACCAGTAATTAGTATATCGAAGTTATTTTCTCTAGCAACCATTTCAATGCCACTTAACAGTTCCGTATGGTAAGGATTCTCCTTCATTAAAGCTGACAATGAATCTCCAACTAACGGAAACATAATACCAATTAAATTTGATTTCTTTTTAGATAAACTAATTGCAGTAAAGTCAGGCTGATAACCTAATTCTTGAACAGCTTGCATTACCTTTTCCTTTGTTTCCTGCGAAACTTTTTTTACACCATTTAAAGTGTACGATACCGTTGCTGTAGATACGCCTGCATATTTTGCAACATCACGAATAGTAATATTTTTATTCATAACCCCTCCGTAGTTAACCGGTTAACTTTTATATGATTATATAATATTTTATCCATAAGACAATGTCAACCAAAAAGTGATAATTTTCTGATTTTTATATGAGTTAAATGATCCTCTTTACTTCTATGGGTATATGGCAGCAGCGGTTCCCCCATCACTTGCACTTATTTAGCTCGTATTGGGTGCAGGGATTACGAATGGGAAGGTGTTTACTTTTCCATCACCCATTTACCTCTCGTTTATTTTCTCACCCACACTAACCGTATCTAATAAATAACTCCGTCTTTTTCCACCTGCCTGTCCAAACGCCCATCACTTATTAATCTTTGAAACTCACGCTTCATTTCATCCGCCCAATCATTAATCGATAAAAAGAAATAATGTTTACTTTACCCGACTTCACTTGATCGACTTCAATTGTCATCGTTTCTGGTTCCATTTACGTTTCACCTCTACTTTTAAATCAAAACAAACTGTTCTAAATCTTTTAAAACATTATGATAAATAATATGCTCGTCCTTTTCTCCTACAATTGTACTTGAATTAAGGAAAATATTGTATATAAGTGATTAATAGTTTTGAAAATATACGTATTATTACGTGACCTGTCCACTTGTTGTTCTTGTCCGAAAAAAATATTCTTTTTTTTACAAAAGTCACCATATATGGTGTGGTGTATTCTCTCAATTCATTTAATAATGGTGGCGGAGAAAAGGCGGATTGTTGTTAGTGAAACGCCAGAGTGGTGCTGGTGATTGGAAAGCAAATAAAGGATCAGATGGCCGCTCACCCCTGATTTCGGGACATATTCCTTAAAGTAACGTAATAGATGTCCGTATACCGCATACCCTTGCAACTCAAACTTTAGGTTCAGGAGTCCCAGGACGTTTCAGGCCTATTTTTAGCAACACGAAAGAAGCAAGAGATCCGTCCCCTCGCTTCATTATATTATAGTAGATAGTTTGTTAATCGAAAAAAGGTGCCCTAGTGGAGTGAAGTATTACCTCACTAGGGGCACCCCAGGAAACATTCAAAAGTTCTCTCATTTAAGCTGCTTCAACACCATCCAGCGGAGATCGACTGGGACAACGGACCTGTCCCCTTGTCCCTCCATCGGAATGTAATTTTGCAAACACAATGGCTGCTATTCCTTTAGTTGCGGAGAAAATTAAAACCTTCGTGTTTTCCTCCCACTTTTTCTTTCCCTCTCTCAGCCCTCCCCAGAGATCTACAACCTTCTCCCCTTTGTAATACATTGCACAAGCAGCTCCTAATTCACTTCGTTTATCATAATTTTTTTCAAACTCATGTTTCACTTTTTCAAAACCAGGAGCTACGTTACCGGACACCAAACTCTTATCTCCCACTTTTTTTATTCCACCTTCCTTTTATTAGGATGAATACCTTAACCACTATACTTCCGTTTCATTTTAAATCCTACGATGATGACTAAAATACCCATTGGTAGCGTCAATAATCCACTTATAATCGTACTTGCATTTAATATGTGATTATTTCCCATATACCCAACGAAAGCCACAATCGATAAGGCCCCCGACAGCCACAACAATATACCAATAGCTTTAGGAATCCCTTTTTCATAAAGCAGTTTATGACCAATCAATAAGGCACTGATGGCAAAAAAGCTATAGCCTAATTGGTTTAGAAAATAAGGAATTGAATCGGCATTTGGGAAATACCACTGCCTCGCTGCATCCATGTTATCTATGGAAAAATAACTGAAAAGAATCGTATATTGTGAGATGTAAGAAATACTTACTAATATAACGTATGGTACTAAGCAAATGACACCGATCAAATGATGGATAGGGTGTCTTTTTTGAGACGGTATGCCATAGGCAAGGAGGATCATTATCAAGGTAATAGCTGGTGCAACCAAAGAGGCGATGATAAAATTCAACTTATAAATGGATGGATCATTAGAAATGATTAATAATTGTTCTTGAATACCCCCATCCACTTCGGACAAAGCCATGAAGATTGGCCATAAAAGTACGATAGTTGTATAAAAGATTCCTCCGTAAACGAATGCACTCCCCTTTGTTTGTATCATAGAAAACATTTTCACTTTGATTCGCCTCCCCCTTGTAAAAAATATAGCCTCTAATCTATTAAACTATTTATCAAGCAGCTTATTTTGGGTGTGCGACGAACCAATAACACCAATTTTCTTCTCCTTATTTCAACTTAAATGATTAAGCTGAAGTTAATTTAATTAGTATCATTGATTAAATTGCTTAATAAACACACTTACAGATTCCATCATCTTTGCAATAATCTCCGTTGGATCCGCCATATTGTTTTTTGCCATGGCATATTCATTTGTTAAAGTGACAATAATCATGTTGAATTGTACAGCAATCTGTTTTTCGTTTAATCCACAAGGATGAAGAAGTCCTTTTTGGATCAACAGTGCAAATACTTCCGTATAATATTTCACCTGTTCATCTACTATGACCTCGAAATATACCTTGGCAGCATTTTGATTTCTGAATCGCTCGATATAGACGATGGTTGCTATATGATCCAATGTATCGTCAATCGACTGTCCGAACTCAATAATAATGTGCTTTAGTATTTCTTCAGCACTCATCACCGACGTTAGCGTATTAATCTCCTCCATAGTAGGTTTTGCTTCATTTATTTCGTTGGAAAAATAGTCGAATAAATTCTCTAATATAGAAATTTTATTATTGTAATGATTGTAAATAGAGCTTTCCTTAATGTTTACAGCAGATGAAATTTTCCTAATAGATACAGCTTCATACCCTTTTTCTGCAAACAATTTCGCAGCATTCCTAAATATTTTTTCTTTTGTTTTTAATCCTCTTTGCTGTTTTACACGTGAAGAATCATGATTTAAGCTCATCCTACCATTCCCTTTGCAAATAATTGTGTTCTTGAACGTATTATTAGCCACAACAAAAACTAACATTCGTTAGTTTTATAAAAGGTTTTTACTAACAAGTGTTAGTTTTTGTTGTGGAGATTTTGTGAACATTACTAGTGAGTAACCATTTTTATCGGCATTGATGTGATTTCCAAGACATCGATTGTAAAAATGCAAGGGGAATCAATGTTGTTTTGCGCACTCTACCCATTTTTCGTTCCGGACATGAGAGAACTTATATCATAGATTGGTTGAGTTGCAATTTCGAAGACACCACAGACCTGATTTCCTCTAAATCAGCAGTTTTTGTATCGTTTTTTGCTAAATTTAATTGATTTTTTTACAAAAACCCCCATATATGGTGTGGTGTATTCTCTCAATCTGTTTAATAATTAGACTTAAGAGGACTAATGATGAATGGATAATCAATTGAGGTATGACTTAAAAATGGCCGACAATTACCTCTCTTCGTTTCCTTTTATACGATTGAAAAACAAATCCACTTTGCAATGTATGTTTCGCTTTTCCAAAACGTTGTTTGACTTCGTAAAATCTTACTATACTTTTGAAACCCAGTACTCCCCTTCAATTCTCCTCGAAAGGAGAATTACCATGAAACCAGGGAACACCAAACAATACGCTAACTTAAGTCAATTTACGACGATTGAACAGTTTAACAATCTCCTTTCTGTGTGATATCTCATTGCTCTTTTATAGATACAAGTAGGCACTAAATTTTCGCCAAATATGTGAAACCTAAAAGGAGAATGAGCATGGGTAAGAAAAATATAGAACGAGTTAAACTATGTGGAGTGAAGCTTAACGAGGATCTTGTCGTTATATCAAAATTTACAATAGATGAAGATTGTATGTTTATGCCTTATGAAGAGGACATGGATTTATCAAACATCGAACATGTTTTAGAAAGAAATATGCCGTGGCGTTTCATCCCCCTACGTAATACTATTAAAAAGGGAATGAAAGTCATGTGTGAAAAAGAAAAGAAAAATATTACGCATGAGCCAAGAGGAATGTGCTTTTCGCTGTGGACTACAGGGGAACGACGGACCTGTCCCCTTTCCACCCCTTTTTTCTAAAAACTCCTCAATTTATAACATGTAAGTTATGGTACTTCTTTTTTATCCATTAGATAATGTTAAAGAATAGCCTTGGATGATAGACAGTTAATTTAGGACGAAGGGACAGGTCGCTCATACGCCATAAATTTCTTGCTGAACTAAATTTAACGCCCTACTTCAAGTTGTGACCGGCACATAACAAATATTTTTCGACATCTTCCATTTATACCCAAAATGATGCAACTGGTGAGGTTTTCAACTCTTTTTATATCATACATAATAAAACTAAAGAGGAAGAAGTGACTCGGGGGACTTGTCCCTCGTCCCACCCTCGTCCCCCAACAAGCAAAAATCAAATAAAATTCGACATTTACCATATATCCCCTTTTTATATACGGTCGTTTATAGATACCTTTTTTAACAAATTTCATAATGTTGTTATAAAGGAGCTAAACCCGATTAAAAATAAAATATCTCGATTTAAAAGGAGTGTATTAAACATGAAACAACCCCTACTATCCTACGAAATCAACCCCAACACGATGGCCCTACTACCTGCCAAAAATCCCGACTACGACACGATCGCCTTAGAAACGACCGGTGAGCTGTACATTCGAAAAACACCGCTACAACTGATCAAACAAGCTTGCTTAGAAGGTGGATCGACGTATGAAGGACAAAGAGCAACAGTTGATTATTTAACGGGAGTAAAGCACAAAGTACCGATCCCAATTAACCCACTTGACAATATTTACGCTTTCCCAACGCACTCTCCGAAAGAGTTCGACTGCTGCTGGCTTTTCCACGAACATATCCGCTCAATCAAACCTTACCAACGAGCCAACCAACCAAACCGAACGATCATCCAATTTAACAATCACGAACAACTAAAACTTGTCGCCTCTTACTACACAATCGAAAAACAAATGCACCGCACCGCCTATTGCACCCTCCGCTTCTCTTCCACCGGCGCTGCGTTGTTGAAAAAAATTTAAATGGTACTGTCACTCCCCGAGTTTTGTCGATTGACCTCGAAACACATCCCCGAAAGGAGCTAATAAAATGAAATCAGGAAACATTCAAAAATTCTCTCACCTCAGCCGTTTCAACACGGTTGAACAATTTAACGAAACGATCCAACATTACTTAAAAACTTACGGCGAGCAATTCACAAAATCTGAAAAAATCGCCTTCAACATGCTGACTCGTTTCTCCGTCAAACAAATCGGCGTTTGCAACGCCCGAATCTGCAAACTCGTGGAGGCAACTCAACAAGAGAAAGGAGGTGTTTCCCGTTCAACGTTTGAAAGAATGCTGCGCAAAGCAAAAAAGCTCGGCATTCTCTCTATCCATCACACAACTAGAGAAAAAGGCGGCAATTCCCACAACGTTTACGTTTTTCACCGTTTTGACGGAACGCCTTGCGAAAAATTGACGGAGCGTACAACCGAGAAAACTCCAGAAGTATCAAGCGCTGAGCCGACAAAAATCGCCACTGAAACTATAGATTTTGAAAACAAAATAAAAATTCAAAAACATCGTCCTATTACTCTAGAATCCTTAGACTATACCTTTGTACCAAGTTCCGTTCCAGATGAATTTACGAAAACTGTTCGACCTTTCTTCGACCGTGCCAAAGAAATATGCGCACTTTGGGATCGAGCCCTCATTGCTTATCGCTCGATGAAATTTGACGAACCGATCGAATCCTTCCTCCCAACGATTATTAAAGCATTTAAAGAAACGGTATACCAATGGAAGCGAAGAAAGATTAAAACGGGCTTTACCCCTTATTACTACGGAACTTTAGCTGGTATGTTAGTGGCTCAAAAGCGGCGGATTGTTGCCGAGCTGAAGGGATTTTGTAGTTGGATAGGATGAGTTGTTGAGTTGTTGAGTTGTTGAGTTGTTGAGTTGTTGGTTTGTTGGTTTGTTGGTTTGTTGGTTAGAGTGGTTTGGAGGGGGGAATTCTCTTCTTTCTTTTTAGTGGACAGTGGGCTAATCATTTAATTTTGAGCCATGGTGACACCTATATCACCCGTTAACCGTTGCTAATTACCGTACAATAATCGTCTACAGCACGCGTACCAAAAGAAAAAACACCTTCGTAGGTATAAATGCAAAACCCGTAAGTTTATCAATAGGAAGTCCTTAATGAAATAAAAAATATCGCCTACCGAAATGATATTCACACAATTATATTACCTGTGTGCCCTACTCTAAAAACAAATATCCTTTAATACCAATTGGAAATTATGCAAAGTGGACAAGAGACGATCGATTGGGTAAGCCTTTCGTTTAGCAATACGAAAGAAGCAAGAGATCCGTCCCCTCGCTTCACAAACCCAAAAAGAGCACCAACCATTCGCCTATTTGCGAATGATTAGCACTCTTTTTCAAATAAGTTAAGAAGTTAATTGCCTGGCACCAAGGTTCTATAAAATAAGGTAAAGCAATTATTAACTCAGTGACGGTTCTCTTGTTTCCTTCTTTTTCGAAAGAAATGAGCGAACCGCCTGATGTTACCGGTCAAATTCCCTATTGGGACCGGTACCGGCCCCCCTGTCCCAAATGTGCATCAGGAAATATTAATTAATATATTATATTCATCTGCAAAAACAAAATAAAGAAAATAAGTCTTTTAATTACTTTTGTAATTAGGTTTTCTTTTTTCCTTAATTGCTTTTAATGCTTCTTTATGATCAGGGTGGTTAACTGCTATTGCCATAAAAGATGAAACGTAATCTAACGATTGTTTTAATGACATCGTCGTACTTTCATAGACAACTCTCTTCATCATCCTAATAACTTCTTGTGGACCATCGGTTAATTTTGTAGCGTATAAAAGTATCTCATCCATTAGCTGATTGTCATCATAAACCTTACTCACCAACCCAATGTCTAGTGCTTCATCTGCGTTTAATACTTTTCCTGTCCACAGAAGATCAAGTGCCTTCTCAGTACCTATAATTCTGGGAAGGTAATAACCAGCGCCATCCCCTGGTACAATCGCAGCATTTATATATCCCTCTCCAAGTTTGGCACTAGTAGCACAATATCTGATGTCGCACATTAGTGCCATATCTAGTCCTGCGCCAATTGCTGCTCCATTAATTGCAGCAATCATAGGCTTATCAATTTCTTGCATTAATAATGGGATTCTTTGAATATACTTCCAAAGGCTATTTTTTACATCTAATGGTGTTTCAGTAAAATTTACCTCACTACCTCCGTCTTTAGCCATAAATCCATCATTATTAACCATAGCTTTTAAATCTCCACCTGCGCAAAATGCTTTACCATTCCCGGTTACTATACCAACTTTAATGTCGTTATTATCACGAATTTCTTCTAATGCTTTAATCCACAGTTTAATCATTTCTAAACTAAATGCATTCAATGCTTCTGGTCGATTTAATTTTATTATTCCGATATGTTCATTTTTCTCAAAAAGTAAATCTGGCATTTAAATCACACCTATTAAATAATATTTTTTTGTTCCATCTCTTGAATTTCATTATCACTAAAACCTAATTCTCGTAATACTTCAAAAGTATGCTCACCTACAAGAGGCGGATGTTTCAAATAAGTAACTGGTGTTTTTGCTAACTTTAAAGGACTTCCAACTACCGGTAGTCTTCCTACAGTAGGGTGTTCTATTTCGATTACCATATCTCTAGCTTTTATTTGTGGATCATTAAATAATTCTTCCATGTTATTAATGGGACCGCACGGGATTCCCGCTTCATTTAATAGTTTAATCCACTCAACTGCATTTTTTTCTAGCATTTTTTCTAAAATTAATTTTTCTAATTCAATCCGATTTTCAACTCTTTTAGAGTTTGTCAAAAATTTCTCATCTTCAATTAAATTTTGTAAATTTAATATCTCACAAAACCTTTTAAACTGTTTATCATTTCCAACTGCAACAACAATTTCCTTATCTTTAGTCTGAAATGGTTGATATGGAACAATGTTTGGATGGATATTTCCCAGCCGTTGAGGTAAATTCCCTGTAACCAAATAATTACTAGCTACATTTACTAAAGAACTTACAAGTGAATCAAGTAATGATATGTCTATGCTTTGCCCTTCATTTGACTGTTCTCTTTCATAAAGAGCTGATACAATTCCAGTTGCAGCATATTGCCCTGTAAGTACGTCAGTGATTGCCACACCTACTTTCATTGGACCAGATTCTTTACTTCCTGTAATACTCATTAATCCTGACATTGCCTGGATAATATAATCGTAACCTGCTAAATTTTTGTAAGGACCATTGGCACCAAAACCTGTAATGGCACAATAGATGAGTTTGCTATTTATTTTATTCAACTCGTCGTAAGAGAGGCCCCACTTTTCCATTGTGCCATTTTTAAAATTATGGATAAGTACATCAGCATCAGTTACTAGCTTTTTTAGGACCTCCCTTCCTTGATCTGATTTTAAGTCCAGTGTAATTGCTTTTTTATTCCGGTTAACACAAAGATAATAGGCACTCTCACCAGAGGCAAATGGCGGACCCCAAGAGCGTGTATCATCACTTCCGCCAGGAGCTTCAACTTTTATCACTTCTGCTCCTAAATCGCCTAATATCATTGTACAAAATGGACCAGCTAGAACTCTTGTTAAATCTATTACTTTGACTCCACTTAAAGCTGTCATAGATTGAAGTCTCTCCTCCCAATTGTAGACTTCTAGATAACTAATTTTCCTTTATCTAGAATCACTTGGTCGTCAATTTTCACAGTTGCTTCTCTCATGATTAAATCCATATGAATTGCACTATAAACAACTGGAGTTTTTCCTAACGCGACATGAACATTACCAAGTGCTTTCTTTTCTTCCTCAAAATCGCCATTAATAAATGAATTTGGATTAAGTCCAACTGCAATTTCAGCAAAATTATCTGCATTTTCAACTGTGTCTACTATCTCTCTTAAAAGGTTTGCCTGTTCACTCTCCCCTTCAATTTTTACAGCCTTCCCTTTGACAACATGAATTCTGACTGGTTCACTTGGAACCCCAAATTTATATATTGGTCCATCTAATGCAACAATTCCATCGGCCCCAGCAACTGGATACATAAAGACTTCTCCATCTGAGAATGCACACTCGTCACCAGGTTTTGTTGCAAAACCGTTCTCAATTCTAACCCGTTCTTTTACAATTGGTGCATTAATGTTTGTTCCTTTAGCCGTTGTTACAGAAACTTCTTTTCCTTCTCTCCAAATTTGTGCTAACTTTGCAGCACGCTCGGCAATTAGATCATAATCAGCAGTTGCGCCACCTTTTGTAAAATGGTTTAAATTCCTAAACACCATTGACATTGATCGTATTTTTTCTTCATAATAAAGTTTTTGGGCAACAGCAGAATAACATGGGGCGCCTGACGAGGCGGTTATTCCAATTAGAACATCAACAGCTTCTAATCCCCTGTCAATAAATTTAGTCATTACTGCTGCATCTTTATTTCCCCTTGATGGCATAATTGAAATTGTGTATTCAGCACCTACTGACTGGATTACTCCTGCTAATGCATAGGCTATCTCCATATCAGTTGCTGGATCTACAACAATTACGACCTCTTCTCCTTCTTTAATTTGCAGATGTTTTTTTACAATTGCTTCCGCTGATGTTATTGCATTTATCATTTTTATCATTTACTCTTTTCCTCCTATTGAGCCACTTTGTCATAATTTACTTCTTCAATTGTTTTTTTACAAAACTTTCTACTAATAATCGTAAAGAGAATTAATACACAACCTACGATGTCACTCATGATACCAGGTACAATCATTGCCAAAGAGGCAGATAATAGTAGAATTCTCTGTAATATCGTTGCACTTTTTCCAAAAAACCAACCTTGAAGACCAAAACCAAGGCAAAACACTCCAACTATAGCTGTTATTAAACTATAAAAAATAACTCCCAACGAACCATCACCAAGAATTGAAGGGTGATAAACAAACATAAATGGAATAATGTAAGCAACCATTCCTAACTTTACAGAATTAAAGGCAACCGAAAGTGGGTTAGCATTAGCAATACCTGCTGCCGCATATGCAGCAATACCGACAGGTGGTGTAATTGCTGAAAGAGAAGCATAATATAAAATAAATAAATGAGCTGCCAAAGGATCTACTCCTAAACCAATTAATGCTGGTGCTACAACTGCAGCACCTATTAAATAAGCAGCAGTTGTAGGAAGACCCATTCCCAAAATCATACTTGCAACCATACTTAAGATTAATGCTAAAGGAAGAAAATCTCCGGCTATAAATAAAACTGCATCGGCAAATCTTAATCCTGTTCCTGTTATTGATAAGACCCCAACAACTATTCCCGCACAGGCTACCGCTGCAATAAGTCCTAGAGCATTTTTAGCTCCTTCAGCCATTCCATATATAATATTTTTTAAATCTTCAATTTTTCTTGTATGAATCAGGATAATTATTACTGCAGTTAATATCCCCCATAAGGCTACTCTAGTTGCTGATAAATTAAAGACAAGTAAGCCAACGACTATTACTAGTATTGGAGAAAATAGATAACCTTTCTTAATAACTAACTGTTTTAATTTAGGTAATTGGGCTCTCGGTAGCCCCTTCAAGCCCTTGGCACCTGCTTCTAAATCGATCATAACTAAAACCGATAAAAAATATAACAAGGCAGGAATGATTGCTGCCAGTAGTACTTGATAATACGGGATTCCTACAATTTCTGCTAAAATGAATGCCGCCGCACCCATGATCGGCGGCATAATTTGTCCACCTGTTGAGGCAGTAGCTTCTACTGCCCCAGCATAACTAGGCCGATACCCGATTTTTTTCATTAAAGGAATTGTAAATGCCCCAGTAGTTACTACATTCGTTGTTGAAGCACCTGAAATTGAACCAAAAAACGCGCTTGCAATGACGGAAATCTTTGCAGGCCCTCCTCGCATTGCTCCTGCAATAGCAATTGCAAAATCAATGAAAAACTTACCAGCGCCACTTATTTGGATTAAGGAGCCAAATAGTACAAATAAAAAGACAAACCTTGCTGATGTTGATAATGGTGTACTAAATATTCCTTCTTGCCCAACAGTAAAACTGATTAGTCTTTCCCAACTTAAACCGTTATGTCCTAAAAAACCTGGTAATGCTCCTCCATATCTACCATAAAGAAGAAACACAATAGCGATAAGTGGTAACGCTATACCAATTGTTCTTCTTGCGATCTCTAAGATCACAAGAATAAGAATTACTCCAAAGAATAAATCTAAGGGTGTTGGAGCTATTCCAACTCTTCGTAAAATCGATTCAGTTTGTAATACAAAATATACAGTCGAGGAAAAAGCTGCTAGTGCCAACAGAATATTAAATAACCATGTAATAGTAGGTTTATTTAACTTTTTTGATCTAGGTACGTGAATACTAGCTAACATTAATCCAAATCCTAAATGGACAACATATAAAATCCAGGGATGGATTGGATTGAGAGCAACATAGACTTGAAAAAAACACATGCAAATAGCTACTAAAATGAATAATTTATTAAACTGTGATCTATCAATTCCTTCATTTTCATGAGGTAAATTCACTCTGGCACCACCCCTCTTTCAACTAAAAGGTATACTATCTTTTTAACTCTTCAGGAATTTGTACTCCATTCTCTTCATAATATCTAACTGCACCAGGGTGAATTGGAATACTACTATCTAAAATACCTTCTAAGGTTAATGCTTCAAGAGAAGGATGAATTTGAATTAATTTTTCTTTATTCTCAAATGCTTTTTTAGTAATCTCATAAACTACATCATCGTCCAAATCTACACTTGCAATAAGAAAATTCGCATATGAAATCGCTTTAATATCTTCATTTTGATTTTTATACGTTCTGCTTGGAATAACACCAGCAGAATAGTATGGATATGCTGTTAAAATTTGATTCATTTCATCGTCTGATAGAGGGATAAGGGTTGGATTATGGGTCGTTTCCAAATCTTGCATAAATGGTCCTGGTAAACCTACTGTTGAAAAACCGACATCGATTGTTCCATCCTTCATCCCATCGACTGCTTGGTCTGTAGGTAAAGGAACAACGCGATTTGCATTAATATTAAAAAGCTCGATAATTTGGTTACCTGTCACTTCACTAGAAGTACCAACTGAACCTGTAGCAACATTTTTGTTACTTAAGTCGTGGATGGAAGTTATCTCATTTCCACTGAGTGTGTAAATGTGTAAATAGTTTGTTAAAACCGGAATAATTGCTCTAATTTTCTGATAAGTTTCTCCTTCAGCCCATCCATCACCAGTCCACCCTTCAGCAGCCATACTATTAACTGTTAAACCTAACCCCATATCTCCTTGCTCAATTAATTGTATATTTGTTGAAGAACCACCACTTGTTTCCATATTAATTTTTATACCTGTTTCAGCCTCTAATACTTGGGAAAGAGCTGCGCCTACTACAAAATAAGTAGTACCTGATGCAGCAGAACCTAATGTTAATCTATTTGGAAAATTACTTTTATTATTATCGTCCGTCTCATTAGAGCTTGAATTATTAGAATTACATGCCACTAAAACAAATACTAAGGAAAAAAGTAACATACCAACAAAAAGTCTATAGATATTTTTAATCATATTTATTTAATTCCTCCCTATGTTTTTATATCTTTACTTCTGAATAGCCTAATAACTCTGATAATCTAACACCAGTTCGAATTACTTCATTTATTAATTCCTCAATCTGTTCTGAACCAAATCTGCTAGTTGGAACTATTAAACCTACAGATGCAATTACTTTCCCATACAAATCTTTGATAGGTACAGCTACTCCGGAACCACCGACTGTGTACTCTTCAAAAGACGTTGCATACCCTCTAGATCTTATTAATTCAATTTCATACCACATTTCAGAAGCGTTTACAATCGTATTTTCATTAAATTTAACTAATACTTTTGAAAGATAATTTCGAATAAATTCATCACTTTGATGAGCTAGAAGTACTTTTCTCATTGCACCGCAATGTAAGGGAACTAGTTCACCTTGTTTCTCGATAATTTTCAATGGATGTGGGCCTTTAATACATTCAAGAAATACTCCATAATCACCTTGAGCAATAGTAATATATGAATCTTCCTTTGTAACACTTGTTAACTCTTCTAATACTGGCCTAGAAATTTTAAGTAGATCGTTTGTACCCCGAACCTTTAATCCTAGAACAAGTAGTTTTGGTCCTAGTTGATACATATTAGAATTTTCATCATTCTCTAAGTATCCCTCCTCCTTCATAGTATTTAGTAATCGATGAATAGTACTCGGTGGCAAATTAACTTCTTTACTTAACTCACTTATTGATGCTCTCCCACCTTTTCTTCCTATACAATCCAACAAATTTAATGCTCTTATCACACTTTGAACCATGTTAATTCTCCTTGTCATTGAAATTATCTAAAAAAAGAAAAAATAATAATTTATTATCCCCCTCCTCTAATACATTCCACAATGTAGAATGTATTCCATTATCTTGGTAATAATATATTTCTACATGAAACTTTTTATTCCTTTTTTATTTTTAAAATATTCGGAATTATTTATTTTTTTAATAATTTATTTTCATTTCTACTTAATAGCTATTAATAATTATGAAGTTACTCATTTAAATAAAACATTACCCTATAGGCGTCAAACCTTCACAACATGACATACGCAAAACATCCCATCAGGTACCTAATTCAATTTTCTAAATTATTTTCCCTATTGAACCAATTTCATAATTCATTTTCTTAAAGGTTAATACTTCAATGAATTTCATAATTCATTATTTCCGTCACTACGATCAATATATAGTTGCGTCAAAATCATTCGCAAACTATATATTGTGCGATGTGACTCGTTTTTGGTAATTATGAACTTCACTCAACTAGCAGGATTGCAATCAGTGGTAAACAGGCTGTCATTCAATGGTACACTTTTTTGTCATTTGGTGGTAAATGCTATGTCAGAGGTCGTACATTTCAAACTCACTAGTGATAACTTCTTCCCTCATCTACTATTTGTGTTTCAGAATGATTATGAACCCATTTATTATAAATGTGAGTGGTATAAATGAAGAAATGCTTCGTTAAGTACATCAAAATGCCATCTGAAACTGAAGGTAATATTGCATAGAACACAACATGTGATAAAAAACAGCTGAAAAAATGAGTGAACTATTGATAAAAAACCACTGTTTCTTGTATAATTTACCTAGATATACGCTAAAATAAAAATGACCGAACGCTGTGAACGTCCGGTCGATGCAACTACATCCGCTAGAAGAGCGGTGACCATTACATTAAGTAAGCTACTGAAAAAAGTAACTCATCCTAACCCTTGGTCTGGCGTTGGACGGGTTACTTTTTTCGTTCTTTGACAATTTATGAATTTCATACCTGAATTATTCATAGAAAATCATTAACTAGCTACTAATGGCTATCCAGTAAGCTTTTTTGTTAAATAATCATTCACTTAAAAAATGAAAAAAGAATCCATTTCTGATAAGGTTAAATCACCACAAAATAACCACCAGAGAAAGGATTCTTATAATGGCTACTTTACCGCAATTAACGCTTGATTTCAATCGCAAAATTAAACTATCAAATGACGGAGGAGAACTTTCGTCTGATACCGGAGAATTCCTCTTTAGAGAATTCGATGAAAAAATTGGTTTCTCTCAAACGTTGGCTCATTATTTAAAGCTTAAAGACACTAGACGTTACTATGTTCATTCGAACGAAAACTTACTTCGTCAAAAGATTTATCAAATCATTGCTGGTTATACCGAAGACGATGCAGCCGATCAATTAACGAAAGATCCAGTATTTACTCAGATTATTGGTACGGATGCGTTAGCTTCGCAGCCTAGCCTATCCCGTTTCTTTAGACGTTTTGATAACCAATCGAATGAAGAATTAAATCAAGCCAATCAAAAACTTATCGATAAAGTTCACCAATTCAGAGAATCAAAAGCACTCATCTTTGATTTGGACTCTACCCATTCAGATACGTATGGAAACCAAGAATTGACAGCTTATAATGCCCATTATGGGACAGTTGGTTTTCACCCATTGGTTGCCTTCGACGGAATAACAGGTGATTTTCTGAAAGCACAGCTACGTCCGGGAAATGTCTATACTTCTAACGGTGTTGTGGAGTTTATTCAACCCCTCATTGAACATTACAACGAAAAATTCCCAGAGACTACACCGTTTATTCGTGGCGATAGTGGTTTTGCGGTACCTGCTTTGTATGATTTATGTGAAAAAGAATCGGTTTACTATGTGATTCGATTGAAGTCCAATGCAAATCTACAACGAATGGCGGATGAGCTACTTCGATCGTCTATTTCTTCCAATGTGACGCAAGCAGAATGTTATTATGAAGAAACCATTTATCAAGCGAAGTCGTGGTCAAATCCTAGGAAAGTCATCATAAAATCGGTACGTCCTGCTGGCGAATTACTGTTTACCCATTCTTTCTTTGTGACAAGTTTAGGTAATACCTTTTCTCCAGAAGCGATCGTCCTTAGTTATCAAAAAAGAGGGACGATGGAGAATTACATCAAAGAAGCTAAGAATGGATTCGGATTTGATAAAATGAACAGTCATTCCTACCAAGTAAACGAAGTAAAGATGATGTTGAGTTTATTGGCTTATAATTTAACGAAACCGTTGCGTACGCTTTGTTTTCCAAAAGAACAAAAGGCTATGCAAATCGATACCATCCGTACACGAATCATTAAAGTGGCTAGTAAATTAGTGAAATCAGGACGATCTCTGTACTTCAAACTAGCTTCCAGTTTCGTGTACCAGGAATTCTTTTGGAAAGTACTTCAGCGAGTTCAGAAGCTAAAGTTAGAGTGAACTACTCTGGTACCTACCAAAAAAAATTCCGTGTCAGAACAAGGGGGAAGTCTGCCCAAAAAATCAACTTTTTAATACATTTATTGTAAAATTGCTTCTTGCGTATCGAAATCACGATGATACGTGCCGATGGACCAAGCAGATATCAGATTAAAGGTTCGTTCATGGTTCAACTAGGAAGTATGAATAATTCGGGTCATAATTTAATTTTTCGCCATTAAGATCTATATGTAGTTGCGTTAAACCGTTCGCAACTACATATAGTTTCATATGGCTCAATTAAGGTAATTATGAAATTCACTTAACAAAACCAATGTTATCACTCCTATCAATACTAAATTGTATTGAAGTGCTATATTCATTGCCTCAAAGATTGTCATTCTTCCCACCAACTTGTTTCTAATTAAGGGCGTTAATAGAAATAATCTATAAACCTATTAACTCAATGATTCTCATAATTCATGATTTTCGCCACTAAGATCAATTTATAGTTGCGCCAAAACCATTCGCAAACTATATATTGCGTGATGTGGCTCATTTTTGGTAATTATGAAATTCACTCAACTGTCCAGATATAAAGATATTTCACCATAACATTGTCTTTTATCAATTTTATCGGTGAGTAGATTTATCTATGCCCTTGCCGATCTTAAAACAACAAAAGGCCTCATAGAGACCTTTTGTTTGAGAGTTTAACTATCGTTCCTCTTTCTCGATTTAACAATTTCCTTTGCCATTCCTAAAAAGGCAGACACATCTTGTTTGGAATTTTTAATTTCATTTAATAACTCTTTTTCGTTTTGTAACTCTGTTTCATCATAGTTGCTTATCTCTTTAAAATAAATTTCGATTAACTTTTCTTTCGAATTCTTATTTGCGGTTAGTTTTACTTTTTGGGAAACGAAAGCTTGAAATTCACTTACAAGTTTAAATGTTTCTTTATCTCTTACTAATTTATCTATTTCATTTAAAATTTCCACATTTTCATGTTCCGCAGTAATGATTTTTTGTTTTGGGGTAGTCGATGTTTTTTTATTCTTATTGTCGAGAGCTTGTAATGAGGATATGATCTCCGTTAAAATGGCATGATCCTCACTATTAAGGATCTGTTTTACTTCGGAGAACGCCTTTTGATTGTACTTTTCTTTTAACATGAGCAATTCTAGCAATAATAACTTTGATGATTGCGTCATGATAAGCCAATCCTTTGTAAAAATTCATCACCGACTAAATAAAACTCCTCCATGACGTGATCTCTCACTCTTGACGCATGAAACATTGGTTTCCCTTCTCTTATCCCATTTACATAAGCTTTGGATGCGCGCACTTCATTTTCAAACACATACCAATCATTTTCTTGTGCAAAGGCCCTTACCTCTCTTTTAGAGAGCCGACTTTCAGGTGGATCACTCATTTCAATATTGTTAAAAATGATGCCCGCAACATTAATTTCAAACTCATTTCTATACTCATTGTTAAATTCATCAATGCTACTTGCGAGGAGTGGCAAACCGATAATAGCTAACTTTTCTGGTTTTACAGGAATAATTAATGAGTCGCTTGATAAATAACTAGCTACTGAAAGAATTGAATCAGTTGGTGGACAATCTATTAAAACTAAATCATAGTTATCTTTAACGGTGTTAACAAACTTGCGCAGCTTATGCTCTTTCATCGTCGGATTTTTCAACGTCCTTGAAAGTTCAATTTTAGAAGGAACAATATGTATTAAACTCCCATCTGTCCATTCTTCGACGATATGAATGATTTCCTCGTTAAACTCTCCTCCACTTTTTTCAAAAATATCAATGACAGACTCCTCATCACTCGCTAAAAACTGCTGATACCCCTCATCGCCCATAAACGATTGCGAAAGGTTAGACTGAGGATCAAGGTCAATGACTAACACTTTATGATGCTTATTGTGCGCAGCATACCAAGCCAAATTGTAAGTAAGCGTCGTCTTCCCTACCCCACCTTTCATGTTCAAAAAAGAAACAACCTTTGCCATTACACATCCCTCTTTTCGTTAATCTAAGCTGTCAGTAAAAGCACTTCATTTAGATATATGAAAGGAAATGTAAGGATATTTATGAGGGAAAGCTGTTTGAATATTGATTTAATTAAAGAAAGGTAACTGACCTTGCGTCGTGAAATTCGGTTGTGAAACATTTCTGTGGAACAAGATTTTTCGAGGAGTGACACAGGCACTGGTTATTACAATTGAGTGAATTTCATAATCTCCTATATTGAGCCATATCAAACTACATATAATTTTGGTAATCGATGTAGCAGTTGTTTTCTAACTTGAATCGAATCCTATAATAAAGTTTTCGCTTCTATTGTCTTCGCATATATTTCTAAATCCTTGGTATAGTCATGGTAGGAAGGATAGTTGATGGCTCTTTCCTTTAATACATTAGGAATCGATTGTTCAAGAAAATGCAAAGGTTTTCAGGAAGTTATTTCACTGGAAGAAAAAGAGCTGAAAAACAGCCCTTTTTAGAAAAAACGTCGTAAAAGAAGTAGAGATGTGATTAGGAAGAAGG
>SKOL01000191.1 GCA_007120055.1 Anaerobacillus sp. | reverse complement strand
TTGGTAGAACCATAGTAAGCTACTTACAGTTCTCATTCGGTTTTGTTTAGGGAATAGTTCATTAAAAACCAGACTTCTTAACATGCGTACTGGCATACTATGCTTTTTCTTCTTTTGAATGATATCTCGAGCATCTTCCAATAAATATCCGTATTTCATTCCAGAAGGACAAGCAGGTTCACAAGCACGACAACCTAAACATTGGCTAAGCTGCTTTTCAAAATCTTCATCTGGTTCCATTATGCCATCAACGACCGCTTTCATTAACGCAATTCTTCCACGAGGAGAAGCCGCTTCATTCCCACCAGTTTCTCTATAAGTAGGGCACGCTGGTAAACAGAAGCCACACCTCATGCAGTTAACTAGCTCATCGTAATCCATTCCTTGCTTCATATCGATGGCTAATTCTTGTTGTCTTTTTTCAGTTGTTTGGCTCATCGATTAACCACCACCCGTTTACGTGACTCTTTTGCAAACATTTTTCCAGGATTCATAATATTATTAGGGTCAAACGCCATCTTTAATGTTTTCATAGCTTCGACGCCCTCTTCACCAAGCTTCCAAGCTAAATATGGTGATTTCATGACACCTACACCGTGCTCGCCTGTAATTGTTCCACCTAACTGAATCGCTTTTTCAAAAATTTCTTCAAATGCAACTTCAACACGATGCATTTCATCTTTATTTCGAACATCAGTCATACAAGTTGGATGTAAGTTCCCATCACCTGCATGTCCAAACGTACAAATTTCAACATTATTACGTTTGGCAATAACCTCGATTTCACGAACCATTTCCGCCACTTTTGAGCGAGGAACTGTAGCATCTTCTAAAATCGTTGTTGGCTTCATTCTAGCTAGTGCAGACAGTGCCGAACGTCTTGCTGTTGTTAGAGCTGCACCTTCCTCAGGTGTTTGTGCTACTTGGACAGATAACGCTTTTTCTTCTTCACAAATTTTAGCAATACTAGCAATATCTCTTTCTACTACTTCTTGAGGTCCGTCTTGCTCAATTAATAAAACCGCTCCTACTTCTGTAGGTAAACCGATTTTAGCAAAGTCTTCAACAACTTTGATCGTTGGTTGATCTAAAAACTCTAATGTTGCTGGAATAATCTTATTAGCAATAATTTTAGAAACAGTACGACCTGCAGCTTCAAGATTATCGTAAAGAGCTAGCATCGTTTTCTTCGTTTCAGGAATAGGAATAAGCTTTAAAGTAGCTTCCGTAATAACACCTAACGTTCCTTCAGAACCGACCATTAATCTCGTAAAATCGTAACCTGCTACGTCTTTTGCAAGCTTTCCACCGGTGCGAATAACATTTCCATTCGGTAATACAGTTTCTAGTGCAATAACGTAATCACGTGTTACACCATATTTCAGCCCGCGTAAGCCACCTGAACATTCATTAATATTTCCACCCATTGTTGAGATTTTCATCGAACTCGGATCTGGTGGGTAAAATAACCCTTTTGCCTCAACAGCATTAATCATGTCTAATGTAATTAATCCTGGTTGAACAGTTACCGTTAAGTTCTCTTCATCAATCTCTAAAATTTTATTCATATGTGTAAAAACAAGTACAATACCGCCTTCTAGAGGGCATGTCCCAGCACATAAATTAGTAGCATTTCCCCGTGGAACGATCGGTATTTTATACTCATTACAAACCTTTACGATCTCAGATACATCTTGTGTATTTCTTGGTTTCATAACCGCATCTGGTAAAGCTTGATAATTCGGTGTTGCATCATAAGAATAAGCAACTAAACTTTGTTTTGAATCAAGGTAATTTTCTTCCCCTACAATTTTTTGTAACTTCTTTTTAGCTTCTTGACTAATCATATAGTCCTCCCCTTATAATCAGTGTTTATAGCTCCGTTTTGCTATTTATTTTAATCATTGATTATTCATTTGTAATTTAATTATAAAAAAATAAAACGCTTCCATCTATGTATTAAAAAACAAAGATAAAAGCGTTCGACTATTTTTTTTTGTATTTTCATCTAATTTCATTCCAAAATGAGAGAGCAATGTAAAATGTAACCAAATTCTCGGTCTTTTTTAATGAATAGCCGGTCAATTCCGAAATTCTTTTCAAACGATAATGAAGAGTATTAATGTGAATATGAAGGCGTTTTGAAGTCTCCTTTATCGAGAGGTCACTATGCAAATACATCTCTAACGTTTCAAGAAGATCATCTTCTTGAATTAAATTTCCTAAAACTTTTTCAACTACTTCTTTACGCGTTTCATCATTCAATTCAGCTAAAACAACATCTAAAGTTAAATCATCATAACAAATTAAAGGATTAGTTTCCTCAGAAACCCGAAGCGCTTTTTTGGCGTGATGGTAAGACAAATGAAGTTTTGCTGGCTCATTTACAATTGTCCCAATTCCTGCACAAAAAGAAATCCCGTAACTATCTTTAATGAAGGCTTGCGCTGATTTAATCGCATTAACAACACTTTCTTCAGCATTAGATTTACGAATAGATTTTAACAGTACAAATCTGCCATTCCCCCATTGGACGATCACATCTTGAGCCTCGTTTTGAAAAAACTCTCTCAATACTTCAAAAGTTTCTCGTTCTAAAAGTTCGTTTTCATCATTAGCCTGTTTATGGTGAGAAAATTCTAATAACACACAGCATCTTGGCATATCCATAGAAATCCCTAATATTTCTCCACGCTCCCTAACGTCATCATCGATTTGTTTTAAATGGAGCCATTCATAAACAAATGTTTCTAAACCACGATATTTTGATTCAACTTTTTCATGAAAATGAGCTTGTTGAATAATTAACTCCGTCATTCTTTGGATCAGTTCACCAAACTGCTCCACATCCTTCGGCTCACCGGTAATGCCTATGACACCAATCGCTTTATTATGAAAAATGATTGGCAAATTTATTCCAGCTTTTACCCCTTTAAGGTTAAAGACATCTTCTTTAGTGATGACGAACTTTTCTTTTCTTTTTACAGCAATTTGTGCTCCTTCATGAAAATTGCCAACCCGATTTACGTCGTTTGCAGCAATGATTATTCCGTTATGATTAACGACAATCACTTCTTCATCTAATATGTCAGTAACCTCATTGACAATCCTTTGTGCTAATCCTGATAGTAATTTCAAAATTTCACCACCCTAAAACCCTTTTATACGACTAACTTTGCCTTCATGATGACGACAAGTAGCCGCCATTATTAAGATGTAAAAGTCTGATGATTTCATGAATACAATTTAAAAACAACCTATTTTCATTCCTACTTTTACATCCATTGGTGTTTCAATGTAATCCTCCAAGGCTATTGTATTATTTTCAAAAATAAGAACAACCGTCGAGCCAAATGAAAAATACCCCATTTCTTCCCCTTTTTGTACTTCATTCCCTGTAAAAGTTGGGTGAATACTATTAACATTCATTGCTCCAACTTTCACTAGTGCATAATGTTTTGCATTTCGTAAGCAGACTTCGGTTATAAACCGGAAATTTTTTGATAAAGGGCGTTTACCGAGCTTGAGACCCATTTCATTTACCGGATATGATTTATTACCTAAGGCCCATTTTCCGACTACAGTTCCTGAAACTGGGGTATGAATTCGGTGATAATGACTAGGGCTTAAGTATAAAATGATATAAGTACCATTTTTATATTTCTCAGCTCTTTTCTTACTCCCAAGCATTTCCGTTAAGCTGTAGTCTTGGTTTTTAACATGAAATGTACATTGATCAGAAATTTCACCTGCATCAGCAAGAATGCCGTCTACGGGACTTACGATACTATTAGGATCTTGATCAATAAGTCTTGCTTCACTTTTTAAGTTTCTAATAAACAACTCCTGTAAACTTCCATATTCATCAAGAGGCTTTTCCATTTCTGCTTCATCAATGTTAAACACTTTAACAAAAGATTTGTTTAATAATTTACTCATTCTCGACTTCGTAAAAGAGCTTAACAAGTATGAATTAACACGGTTACCTGATAATTCTACAAATGATTGATAAATTTTCTTTTTCACTTTTTTTCCTCCGTCATAAAACTTTTTTGAAATTGTAGGATAAACTGGGGCTACTTTTATGTTTTAATAAGTTAAATTAATTACAAAAAGGTATATCAATAAATGATAACACGCTTTATAATAATAATAACCCTTTATAATTTCCAGGGGAACTAACGGGTTGTAACGTTAGTTTATCACAAGGAGTGATGAATGTGTTTATCCTACAACAACTAGACCACACAATTAAAAGAATTAGAAGCCAAGCAGCGAACTTACTAACGATTGTAAATTTAAGTTTAGGCGCTTTTGCAATAATCTTCATTCTTCAAGGTGAACTTTACACAAGCTTATTATTTATTTGCTTGGCTGCTATTTTTGATCGCTTTGATGGGATCGTTGCTAGAAGACTAAATATAACATCTGACATAGGGAAACAACTTGATTCTTTATGCGATCTTATTTCCTTCGGAGTAGCCCCTTCTCTTTTACTATACTCTGCTCTATTATCTGAGTTCGGTACAGCTGGTGCAATATTTACGATTATTTTTATTGCTAGTGGAGCAATTCGTTTAGCACGTTTTAATGTTTCTGAACACCACGGTTATTTCGTCGGCTTACCAATTACTGCAGGTGGATGTATTTTAACAGTTAGCTTTTTATTTATTGGAGTTATTCCTAATCCATTCTTTATGTTTATTATCATTATTTTATCTATTCTTATGATAAGTACATTTAAAGTGAAAAAAGTGTAGAACTTCCGTAATGGATAGTTTTACACTTTTTATTTACAAAACAGATATTTTTAACACGCTAAACTGTGGCTACTACAATTTATTCCAGCAATTTGTTACACTTATTTTCAAAAGACTCGTAAAAAGGGGGCAAAACATTTGCAAGTAATTATTTCCCATGTGAATTTAGATTTTGATGGACTCGCTTCGATGGTTGCAGCCAAAAAATTATACCCACAAGCGAAATTAATATTGCCATCGAAACAAGGAAAAACGGTTGAACGTTTTTTAGCTATATATCGTGACTCATTAAATTTATATCATCCTAATGAAATTAATTGGCAAGAAGTTCGTACAGTTATTATGGTAGATATCGCTTCATTACAACGTACAGGTGATGTTGCTAAATACATTAATGACGAAGAAGTAGAATTTATCGTTTATGATCATCACGAAGAAAACGACCACAATGTTCAAGCAAAACTTGCGAAAATCGAAAAGGTTGGTGCAACGGTAACACTTATTTTAGAAAAAATCAAAACGAAAAATATATCGATAACGTCCTTTGAGGCGACCATTTTTGCCCTCGGTCTTTATACGGATACAGGTTCATTTACATATTTAACTACGACACCTAGAGATTTAAAGATGGCGAGTTTTTTAATTGAAAACGGAGCAAACTTACAAGTAATATCGAAGTTTACCGAAAGTCCACTACAAGAAGAGGAACAACAGCTACTTCAATGCTTCATTCAACAAAGTGAGGAACATTTTATAGACGGTGTCGATATTCTAATTGCCTCTCATCAACAAAACGAATACATAGGGGGATTAGCTTTTCTATCAAGAAAAGCGTTAGAAATGACTGGAACAGACGCTTTAATCTTTGTCGTGGAAATGGGAAAACGTATTTTTATTGTAGGACGCTCAACTTCAGAGCGCATTGACATTTTACCGTTGGTCAAAAAGCTAGGTGGAGGTGGACATAAAAAAGCCGCTTCAGCTATGGTCAAAGACGGTAACTTTCATGAAGTATTATCAACGGTCAGAGACGATATTTATCAAGTCGTAAAACCTGCTATAACTGCAAAAGACATTATGACAAGTCCAGTAAAAGTAGTTTCTACGAAAACTTCGATTGAAGATGCAGGAAAGATGATGCTTAGGTATGGCCATACCGGATTTCCTGTATTGGAAAATGAAAAGCTAGTCGGGATTATTTCTAGAAGAGATGTCGATAAAGCAAAACACCACGGTTTAGGCCATGCTCCAGTTAAAGGGTATATGAGTACCAACCCAATTACGATCGATGCAGCTATGTCACTAGAAGAAGTACAACACTTAATGATCGATGAAAACGTAGGTAGACTTCCTGTGAAGGATAATGAAGAGATCATTGGCATTATTTCTAGAACAAATGTTATCGAAGCCCTTCATGGAGAACAGCTTAATACTGCAGGTAAAGTTCATTTAGATCGCCCTTTGGAAATTACTTTGATTGATCGAATGAATAATTTTCTTTCTATTGAAAATATACAATTATTAAAGCAAATCGGGAAGCTTGCAGATCAAATTAACTATTCAGCATATATTATAGGTGGTATAGTTCGTGACTTAATTATAGGAAGAACCAATGAGGATATTGACATCGTTGTGGAAGGGAATGGAATCGACTTTGCTAATCTTTTAGCCGAGAATTTAGGTGGAACCGTTCGTTGCCATGAAAAATTCGGAACGGCGACTTGGAAACATCCTTCAAGGTTAAAAATTGATATAACGTCTGCTCGAACAGAATATTATGACTATCCAGCAGCCTTACCTAATGTAGAAATGTCGAGTTTAAAAGAAGATTTGTTCCGACGAGATTTTACGATTAACGCAATGGCGATCCATATTAATGAAGACCATTTCGGTAAACTTATCGATTATTTTCATGGCTATAATGACATTAAACAAAACAAAATAAAAGTACTTTATAACTTAAGTTTCGTTGAAGATCCAACTAGAATTTTGCGAGCAGTTCGTTTTGAGCAACGGTTTAACTTTAAAATGGATCAGCAAACATTCGACTTAGCAATGATTTCTGCCGACAAAATAGCATCAACATCTAAACCAAGAGTAGCTCATGAATTAAATATCTTACTTAAAGAAAAACACCCTGTCGAATCCCTTGTTCGCCTTGGTGAAATTGGAATCATTCGCTATTTAATTGGTACTCACTCGTTTAATGTACAAAAGTTAAAAACCTTTAAGTCACTAGTTGATGAAATAGTACCATTGCAACAAAATCAAAATAGCGAAACATGGGTCTGTTATTTAGTAATACTTTTTTCAGAAACTGAAAACGAGATTGAACTAGTAAAAGATTATTGTTTAAACAATGAAAGTTTAAAAGTAACGGATCAAATTGTTGAATTACTAGATGACAATCAAAACTTTTTAAAAGAGGATACACTTGGAGCTATTCATCACTCACTAAAAAATTACCAAACAGAGTCTATTATTTGTTATATCGCTTTAATGCAACTACAAGAATGTTTTGCAAAGAAACTAATCAAGTATTTACAAAATCGAAAACAAATTCCGAAGCTCATCGATGGAAATGATTTGTTAAATTTAAATGTAGAAAAGGGACCTCTTTTTGCAAAAATCTTATTAGAAATTGAGTGTGCATATTTAAATCAAGAAATTCACTCTAAAGAAGATGCAATTAGTAAAGTTAAACGAGAGTATTTATGAATGAATGGGTAAAGCACACGAGTAAAGAAAACGAATATTTAAAAAACAATTATTGACTTTGAAAAGCTTATTGAAACTACAAAAAGCAAGCCGCTCAAAACCCTACACTACAAATATTAACCGAACTAGAAATCGATTTTATAATAAGGTTGTAGAACGTTTAGAAGATTTAGAAAAGAAGCTATAAAAAATAAGGGTTTCCAAATAGCCAAACTATCCAGAGTAATATTTTAATTCCCGATAATCGACGCTTTTATTGGACACCCTTTATACTATTGAAATTATAAACTTTTTATAGTCGATGATCGTCGTGTTGTAGCTATTTCTTTTCCAACATAATAATTTTCGCTGTTAATCTCATGAATAGCACAGTTAATCTCGTCTCTTACAACACCTTCAATTTTTTCAATCTTCTCTATAACCTGTTGTACAAGCAATGTTTTGGTTTCTTCAGTTCTTCCTGCAAACATCATAATTTCCACAAAGACAAAATTCAAATCTCCATTTTCATAATTACTCCGATCATACATCGGTGCTTCATAAATAATGACTTTACCAAAACTCTCATCAAGCTCTAAAACATCGATAACAACTTGGCGAACTTCATCCGCTAACCTTCCGTTTCTTTGACGATCATTCGTTAACACCTTATGGATAATTACTTGTAGCACAGTTATAATCCACCTCTCTAAAACTTGTTAAACAACAGATTATTTTTAATATTCAGTTCTTTGTCTCAATTTAATTTTAACATGTTTTCTATTAATTGTTACCGTTTTTATAATAAAACTTCATAATTTTCATACAAAAATAGGACTGGCTGGACGGCAACAATTTTTATTTATTTTATCGCTAAAGGAATTAAACTGAATTAAAGAGATTTAGCATAGTACCCCAGTTTTTTTAGTAATTCAATCACTTCTGTTTTTTCTTCGTTATTTAAACCACTAAAAATGTCTTCTATTGCTGCTTTATGCACCGGAAAAATGCTGGCCATTAAGTGAGTACCCTTTTCAGTAATTGTGGCAAACGTGACACGACGATCTTTCGGGCACGACTTCCTATGTAACAAATGTTTTTTTTCTAATTTATCGACAACATAAGTAATACTTCCACTTGTGAGTAAAACCTTTTTACCGATTTTTTGTATCGGCTGATCCCCTTTATGATACAAAAGTTCTAAAACGGCAAATTCCGTTGGATTAAGACCGTACGTTTTAATATCCGCTTCAACTTTATTGGTTATTTCTCTAGTTGCACGTGACAACACAATAAACAGTTTTAGAGACAAATTATCGAGTTCATTATTATTCATATTCTTTTATCATACCTTTGTCATTTAATATCTTAATTTCAAGATAATTATAAAATATGTTCTTTCTTATTGTCAATTTCACATAATACTGCGGTGACGAATTAAGAATTAACGCCTCCATTTAATATATAAAAGAACAAGCGATTTCCTTCTCTTCGCTGTAAACTTCTAACGAATTTTAGAGGCTCGTTCAGGAAACCACTCGTTCTTTTCATATCAAACGACGATGCACCGTCATCATCCAATATAGATGCCAGTTTTACCCTTTCCAGCTAATAAACTAACCAATAAACCAACTTATTCATAAAACAATGAATTTCATAATTCATTGTTCTCGCCACTAAGTACAATATATAGTTTCATCAAAACCATCCGTAAACTATATATTGTACTTAGTGGCTCATTTTTGGTAATTATGAAATTCACTCAAAAACAAAAAAATTAGAGCATGGCGCCCTAACTTTTTTTATTTCATATTTATTTTAATGCTTCAACAAATACATTCACGTTTTCTCTCATCATACCGATATACGTCTCTGCACTAGTGCCTTGTGCGCCAACTGCATCTGTATAAACTTCACCAGCAATTGCTACGCCAGTTTCGTTAGAGATCGTTTCCATATAACGCTTATCGATCGTTGATTCTACAAATAATGCTGGTACGTTATTATCATTAATAAAATCAATTAAACGTGCATATTGTTGTGGTGTTCCTTCATCTAATGAGTTAATTTCCCAGATCCCATCTGTTGTGAACCCATAATCTTGACCAAAGTATTTAAATGCATTTTCACTTACGATAATAATACGGTTTTCTTCAGAAATTTGCTCAACTTCTGCTGTAATCCACTCATCTAACTCTTGTAATTCAGCGATATAAGCATCTGCATTTGCACGGTATGTTATTTCTCCCGCTGGATCTCTCTCAATTAAGTCAGCTACTAAATTCTCAACATAAATGATTACATTTTTCGGACTTAACCAAGCATGAGGATCGTCTTCATCATCGCCGACTAATGGAATTCCTGTTACACCATCAGATAAAGTAACAATCTCTGTATCTGAAACATTACCAATCACATTTTCTAACCATTCTTCTAAATCAAGACCATTGACATAGAAAACGTCTGCATCACTAATTTTCGTAAAGTCTCCTGGTGTTGGCTCATACTCATGAGGCTCTTCTCCAACTGGAACAATATAATCTACTTGACCACGGTCACCTGTTATTTGGTTTATAATATCACCTAACACTGAGAAACTTGTTGTGATTGCTAATCCTTCCTTATCCTCTGTTGTTGTAGCTTCCTCTGAATTACACCCAACTAACAATAAGCTCATTGCAACTACACTAGCAAAGATGACTGACATTATGTTCTTTTTAAACATTTGTTTCTTCCTCTCCCTTAAAATATTTTTTCTTTAATTTATACTACAAAGAATGAAGTTAACATGAGAAAAACTATTAAAATAAAATACACAGATAACGTTGGTGAAAACCGACTAAATAGCCTCATTTTAACCCTCCTTGTTGTCCAAAGTTAATATTGTTTCCCTAAGGAAACTTTTTATTTAAAAATTTTTAGAACCTCAAAATCACCGGTTCTATATGCCTCAATTGGTCAATAGCCATTTTCTTCACCTAAAGTAAATATGTTGCCTTAACGCAAAACTTGCTTTCATTATAAGATATGGAATAGCTCATTGTCTACAACTTTTTTGAGATTTTTATTTGATTACACGAATTAACACAATTTTAGAATATGTATAAAGCATTGTAATGGTTCATAAAAATAAAAAAATTATTACTTTTTGTATATTACGCATACAATTGAGAATAATTATCAATAATAAACATATTGAAATGGGTAGCTGGAACTACCCATTTCAATAACTATTACATTCCAGGCTCAAACGTTTTACAATCTGTCTCTTCTTGGTTTGAAGCTTCTTTACCCTTATTACTTACTACATAAATTTCTTCTGCAGCACACTTATTACCCTTTGCCCAATACGTACAATTGCTTACTTCACATAATACATCTTGTGCCATTATCACTTCACCTCCATTTCCCTATATAGGATGGACTTTTTTGCGTGTTTAAATACAAATGGGAATGGATTAATGATTTCCTTTTAAGAAAAATTTATTTCCTTTTTTCTTATAGATATTTCCATTTAGCTGTTGGTTGTAATTATCATCTGTGTGGTAATACTGAAAAAGAAGGAGGAATGTAAATGGAAAAACGTCATCACATTCATGAAGATCACCCTCATCAACATAGTATCGCTTGTGGTCATACGAAGATAAGACATAATGACCATATCGATTACATTCATAATGGTCATTTACACCATGAACACGATGGTCATTGGGATGAGTGTAAATTAGAAGTTTCCGATATAAACCCTGATGAATGCCAACCGATAAATTGTGGATGTAACCATGAAGAAGATTGTGGTCACGAACTCGTCCCTCATGGAGATCATTTCGATTATTTAGTGAATGGACGACTTCATCACGTCCACGGTGACCATTGCGATGATCATGGACCAGTAGAATTAGTGACTGTTAA
>SKOL01000479.1 GCA_007120055.1 Anaerobacillus sp. | reverse complement strand
CATTATCGTCAAACGCTTTCTCTAACGTCGCAATTTTCCAAAGAAACTCTAAACCACTAGTTTCTCTCAATCCTTGCTTTAACCAATCTACCGTAGCTTCAGCTGCGGCCTTATCTTTAGCGACGACGATGAGCTTTTTATTTTTAACGAGAGTCGCATAAATGGCTGGGAAAAGAAAATGGCGAATGTCATCATACACCGGATCTTCAATAAGCACATCTTTTTCTTCAAGCATATGAAGCAAAAATTCAGTATGACTTTGAACAAGTGGTATACTTTCTCGCTTTAGTCGCTCGCAAATCTCTACGTATTGACGTCGGGCATCTGTTGTGATCGTATCTCCATAATTAAAGGATACCCCTAACTGTACTGCTGAGGGGGACGTTAATTGCCCGTTCGTTAAAATTTGCTCTGGCCAAAGGGAACGATAATGGTCATAAAGCTTTTCATACTTTACCTTCGTCGTTCCTTCTGCGTCTTTCCCGTAAAAATTTCCTGTTCGATATTGTGGCTTGTTTCCACCTAAAAACCAAGTCACCTCTAAAATTAAAATAAGTGACAGTGCTGGATATGTTGGTAAAAATATAGTGATTGCATTTACACTCGATACATAAATGCTAACGATATATAAGAAAATGACCACTAATGGAATAAAACTTGCGTATAAAAATAGCTTTCTCATAAACAACCATTCAGGTTTTAACGTGACATCACGAATCCCTTTTTCATAGGCCATTGCAACGGTAACATCTTTATTTTTTCTCGTAATTGCCTTTTGGCGATACGATTCCGGTAAAAGTTTTATTAATAGTACGACCAAAATATTTTTTCTTTGGCCAGCCCCTTTAAACTTGGAACGGATCCAGCGAAATCCTTTGTCACCGACTTTAAAAAACGTTTTTATTGCTAAAAAAATGATGAGGATAAAAGCATTATAAAAAAGTATCAAATACCCTTCTAAAACAGGAAACCGCTCAAATAAAAACTCAACGATCGGATTATCAAAAATAAAATTAAATTGTAGGACGATAATAGTAAACACCATGGCAAGTAGCGGTGCCCACATTTGCTTATAACGCTCTTCTTTTTTATAATTCGCTACCCAAAGACTTCCAATGATCACTAAGAAACTTATGAACGATATCGCAATTAATCTTATCTCCATCATAACGGATACACCTGATCTTTAATTAGTTTAGGTTGAAAAGTATCCTCTATTTTTGCCGAATGACAATCAAGAGGTGAATAAATAGGATTTTCTACGACATCTTTATGTGGTGCGAATTTTGCTTCAAAAAATTCATTAAAACGTTTTTCGTCGGTCATTTTCATGAGCCCTAATTGACTCATAAAGTGTTCACAAGAATCGATAAATTCATCAATCCTACTTTGGTGGTAGCGGTAATAATAGTTTTGTCTCTTCTCAATTTCGTATTGTTGTTTCACGGATAAATATTGCTGTCTAACACGATAAAGTTCATATAACTTGTTTAAATAATGATTATATTTACTTTGTGTAACTTTTTGCTGTTCAAATAAATGCCCCCGTCTATTACGAACACTCTCAAGTATTTGTTTAATAGGTTTTTCCATTGATCGCTTTAAAATTAAACAAACGAGCAAGATAGCTCCGGTAAAAACTAACGGAATGATCGTGTAATCTAACCAATGATCTCGAAAATGCTGCGATTGCCAATTTAAAGTATATAGATGAGGTCCTAGTAAAAATAAGAATACGATCAAAAAACCTAGTACAGCCTGGAAGGTTGTCGGACAAGCCTTAACAAAAAAATTTAAATCGAATCCTTTTTTCTCGATAAATCTTTTCCATTTTGATTGTTCTTTATCTCCTCCTGGCTCCAGTTCACCTAGTTCTATATATAGACGCTGAACCTTGTCCTTAAGCCCTTCTAAATAATCATGGATTTCAACTTCTTCCCCTACTGCATTTAGTTTACTGCGTTTATTTATATCCAAACTTCTCCAACCTGATTTTGCTTGCTCAATAATTTTGTGTTGGTTAGCTTCGATAAGATTACTAACATGATCAACATCATTCTGCCATTCATCCATAAATGTCAGCCTTTTTTGCATTTTAAATTGTATTGGCTTGATATCCTCATCTTCTAAAGAACCAGCTGAATAAGGCGGTGCTTTTACGTCTTCAAATTTATTTTTTTTCACGCTTTGCCTTTCAAATATTTTTGATTCAATTTTCATTTTTGCTGCTTTTAAGCACGAATAATAGTTTGTCAACATATCAGAAAGCTTCTCTTTATTGATTAACGCTTTTAATTCACTAATTGTTCCTTTTGGAATTTGATTCACTAACTCTTTATCACTTGCTAATTGGCTTATGAATAGTGCAACTGAGATAAGTGCATTCGTTCTTTTTTCAACGGTATAGCCTAAAAAGTCTTGACGAACTAACTTCATATTTTCAATGACTGATAATAAAGAGTTTTTTTCCTTTAAAATATTTGCCAATTGTTGTGATGGAGAATACGTTATTAAACTTTGTGAAAGTGGTGGCTCAATCAATTTTTCTAGACGCTTTTCAAATAATTCATAAATGTCTTCTAACATCCCTACCGTTAAAAATTCGGGATCACTTCCATCTGAGCTATTAATTGCAAACTGTTTTTTTTCTTCGACAAAGCTTTTTAACGTTTCTAAAACTCGTTTTTTCTTTTCTATAATCATTTCATAATAGGCGGGATCAGGTTTTTCTAGAAGTCCAGCTTTCTTTAAATCAATGCCATTCCCCCACACCTCATCAAGTTGCTCTAGCTCTTCTTGAACAAACATATTATGTGCAAATAAAAGTTTTTCGCTTATAGGATAATATCCGAAATTGTCTATTTGCCAAAAAGAATGGGCCCCATTATCTTCTGGGGCATTGGAAGTATTTCGTTTCAATGGATCGAGCACAACAAAAATGATGTTATCTGGATTAAATTCCTGGTCTGAAAACGGAGTTAGTA
This sequence comes from Anaerobacillus sp., assembly GCA_007120055.1. The sequence continues at coordinate 8,405 of SKOL01000479.1, read as the reverse complement.
CGTTTTTTGAAAAAAGTTTAAATTGATTCGTAATCGAAATTTGCCCGTGTGAAATAGTTGGCACATACATTACAACAATCACTTGCCACTGCGAAATTCGTTCTTGCGACAGGTGACGATTAATGTCTACATAAAGTTGATCGTAATGATCAGTTTTATCAATTTTAAAAAAGGAAAGTTGGCCCGAAGAACGGCCCTTGTAGAAAAACGGTTCTACAAGGTGCCAATCTTGAGGCTGATCTTGCATTTGAATAACAACTGTATGCATTCGTCACCCACCTTTAAACGTGTTGCTTTAATTTACTAAGCTTAATATCGATCGAATTTCTCCAATTCGCATATTCTGCAGATTTCTCATCCGTAATTTTACGGAAGCTTGAATTTTCCCAAAGTTCATTTATAAATGCGATCGCTTCTTGTTTACTTTGGTATTCACGATGGCTACCATACATCGTTAAATAATAATTTTCGATTTCATCAAATAGTCGATCCCGAAGCCTATTAGCGCTTGCTGGTAATGAAGGTTCTCCCATTCCTTCTGTTTCATAAGCAAATGTAACATCTAAAATATTCGTTACATTATCCTTGGTAACTGAAGAAATTTGTTTTGCTCCTAAAATAAATTGATGATTGGTAATTGTATTGGAACGCCGGCGATCTAGTTGCTTTTCTCTCTCTGCTCTCTCAACAATTTCTTCATAAATTGTCGGGTTATGATTAAGTGAATTATGAAGATTGTAAAACTCTTCGGTTACGACTGTACCGCTTTTTAAAATTAGTTTTGATCCCGTGTTTCCGTGGTATTGGTATACGAGCCGCCCTGAATCACCAACTAATTCAATCCAACCGTAAATCATTCCTAGGAGAAAGGCACGGTCATTTTTCTTCGTATCAAGATCTACCTGTTGCGGATTCAAGTCAGGCATAAACGCCGGTAAATGCCAACGTTTATCTAAATGAGGTGTAACCGTTGAAGCTCCATTATTTAAGTGATCTACACGACGACGGTATGCCTCATAGTAAACACCTGGTTGGCGCTCATGTGTATCTGAAATTTCTCCTGAAGAAAATTTCGCAAAATCTTTTACACTTAATCCGTAATGAGCTAAGTAACGAACGATTTCGTATTTCGAGAATGCATCGTCACAAACTTCTTTCCCATCGAATAAATCGTGACATAAACTTTCACCTAAATTTTCAGATGTATCGGTATGAATTCCCCAAAACTTCAATTTACTACTATTATTAATCGAAGGAATATACGGACTTGCCAAATTTTCAAGCCCACCAATTCGGTCTTTCATATATTCATTTACATCCTTACCTTTGTATTGCGCTTCCCTTCTTAAAGCCTGAACAACACATAAATCAAGACGCTCATGATAGCGTGTTTTTAATTCTTGACGACAATGCCCTAACACGTTATTACGATAAAGCTCTTCAACCTTAATTTCTTCCATATAATTGCTATACGTCTGTTCGTTTCGACGACAATATTGGCGATAATGACTTAAATAAATTTGCTCCGAAATCTCATCAGGTAACGCTCCTGTGTCAACAGATTGACGAATGCTTTCCCACGTTTTTTCTAAATGCTCTTTCGTCGCTAACACATATTCCTTTGTTTGATCATTATTACGATCGTATTGTACAGCACGCTTATTGATTTCCTCTAGTAAACTTTCGCGAGTATCTTTTAAATTTTCGAAGAATCGTTCCCAATCTCGAATCATCGTTTCAACGGCTTGAAGTATTGATGTGTACACTAGTTCAAGTAATAAATCTTTTTTGTAGTTATTCAACACTGCAAGTTGTCTAGCAGACTTCGTCACATATTCTTTTGTGAATTCTTTTAATTCATTTTTATATAAGCTACGGAAGAAACCTTGATTTAACGCTTGATCGACCCTCTGCATCGCTGTTTCAACCGTATCTGTTTCACGCAAATTAAACGTGCTTTCATACTTAATAATCTCTTCTTTAGAGCGTGTGTTTTTCGTACGCTGATCAATAATTCGCTTATTTAACTCTTCTCGAATTTGATAAAGTATGTATCTCGCAGCAATCGGATGAATTGGTGTAGGTTTACGTAAAAACCACGTATTTAATTGATATGCTCTTCCTTCTGTTCCCCCAATGGCATCTGCATCTTGATCGATAATTTGGTGGGCAATTGCTGTACGAAAATCATATATTTTTTTACTAATTTGCTCATAGTATTGGTGAAGATGTGCTTCAACTCTACTAATCTCATTTTTCGTATTATCTTTTACTTTTAATTTGCCATCATCTATACGACAGTTTGCTTCAAAACTTTTTAGTTCTCCATCATTATCTAACGTTTTTTCAACGCGATTTTCCACTTCGTCTAAAAATAAAATTGCTTTTGATTTACCGGACTTTCCATCTTTAAGTTCTTCTCTCACTTGTTGAGAAACTAGTTTAAAGAGAGGGTTTGGGCTTTCCTCATTTGCATTATTTTCCAAATTCCATATAAAACGTTGACCTCGTTTAGGGCGTTCACGATTAATGCCTCGGCGTAAGTCTCGCTCATAACGAGTTCGTTCTTCTTCAAAAATTTCATCCAGCTTTAACCAAGCTTCATCAAGACCTAAAGTCGCCCATTTTAACGCGCAATATTCCATAACAGATTCATACGGATATGTAAGCGTTGCAGCCCCCGCTCCACAATAGCGTCCCCTACCTTCAGAGGAAATAAGCTCAATAATTTGATTGTCCTCTTGTGAAAAATGCTTAGCTGAAATTGGACTAAAAAGCTGCAAGTATATTGTTCTTGACACTTGATCGATATATTGACTGACTGAACTTAAATGTTGACCACGTAAATTTTCATAATCATACAAGAAGCAAAAATCAAACGGTAATTGTCGACCCGTAATTGCATGAGTCGTTCTTCCTTCAAGATCGACTTGGTTCGGACGGTATTCTAAATCGATCGTGACGTCAGATTCATTAACTAATTCGCCTGCAGCACTTAACGTAATTGCATTTAATTCTTTCAAACATGCATAACCATTGGCACGAACATTTTCCCACTGTCTTCCATCAATTGTGTTTGTTCGTACGAAAATATCAGGTAAAAGAAAAGCACCGCGAATAAGTACACTTGAATGCCCGAACTTTTTTTCTAACATTTCACGCAAGTACATCGCAACTTGTAGGAAAATTCCAGACCCTGTCCCGCCTGCCATAGAACTAATTATTATCACACGTACTCCATGAATCATTTTATCGCTATTCACCGGGAAAATATCATCAATGCCTTCCCATAATGAGTTCATTTTCCCTTCTGCCATTGCCGCACGAAACGCTAATCGTGAGACTGCACGTATTTGTCCTGCGCCTTGAGTCATATTTTTCTTTCGGACGTGTGGGTTATCTGGAAACCAAGTTAACAAATCCTCATTTTGATGTAAATATTCACCGACTGACTTTTTCGTACTCGTTTGCGTAATGCTCCCTACTAAATGTTCCATTTTTTGAATGGTATTAACATCGGTATCAAAAGCGTGAATCGCTACATTATCCCTGCTGTCAGACGGGATTTCCCCGTAAATCTTATTGACGATACTACTACCAATACCGCCTAATCCTACTAATATTGTTGGTACATTATTACTCATGACATGTCTCCTCTCCGTCTTTTAAATTGTTTTACAGTGATGAATTCCACAAACTAAGTGAATTTATAATATTAGGTGAAAAAAGTTAGCTCCCACCTGTAATACCAATTTTCACAACTTTCACCAACGCTTTACTTTCGTCACAATATTTTATACTTATGACTTTTCATATTTATAAATTTCTTTTTGATTATGTCTCTCAACGACAATCGAATCATTTGTAAAAATTAACAAATCTTCTTTTCGACTATCTTCTCCTAATGGATGCCCTTGATAAATCATCTCTGGTGACTGGGACTCTTTTGCAATTAAAATCCGATCACTATTATTTGTTGCCTTAAAGACGATTCCTTGGATATTCTTACTTTCAGGTTTATATGGAATAAACCATCGCTTAAAGAAATTTGTTTTAAACGTTTCTGTATTTGTGTATTCTCCAAATGATCTTCCGTTTAATATTTGTACGGTCGTATAATTCATGTAGGATGAGTTTTTCGCAAATCGCGGCTTTTTTAAAATTCCAAATAACCATATGAAAAATAAAAGTCCTGCCCCGAAATACGATAAATAAATCCCGTATTTTTGCCACCATGAAATATCCTCTATATAGAGTTTAAAAGGAACTGAAGCTTCTTCCCCATCATATTTCCCTTTTACTGAAGCGAGCATTTGCAGCTCTCCAGTAGGCATAAACATCGGCAAGGCACCTTGTTTAGGAACGACTTCAATAATGCTGCCATTTTGGCGAAGCTCGTAATTAATGTTTGCTTCTGTATTTACCTGCACAGTTTCAAACACTTCTGTAAGCTCCTCTTCTGTCATAGGACGATCATTAATATAAGGTTGCAATTGAACTGGTGAAGCGTCATTTATTTCATTTAAGTGAGCCCGCCATTCGTTCGTCAACAACTGTAGCTCCATCTCACGCCCTCCGACACCTTGTAGCGGTACACTTTTCGTTTCATGATAAAAACCGTGGACAACCGTTGTTACCATCGCCTCACTGTATTCGCCCGGCATTATAAATTCTCCGAGAAAGCTTTGTCTTTCTTCATTCCATTTGAAAGTAATCGTTTCGTCGTTGAACTCCCCAGTAATTTTCACCTCGGTATCAGCGTTAAGGTTAGGAAAAGTAATTTTCTTTTCCTCTTCTCCGAGTGATACGAGTTCTACTTCCATCACCATATCGGCCCCGAAAAAGAATGTTTCGCGATCTGTACTATATGTACCGTCAGATTCAGGCTTTAGTAATGAAACGTGAAAATCGATTGCTGATTCTGCGATAAAGTGAAAGTAATCTTGTTGATCACTCGTAATCTCTTCGTCAAACACGAGCGTATAGCTCCCAGCAGGTATGACTTCTTCAGTATTTACTGGAGCAACATGTGATACTGAACCGAACAAATCTCCTCGTAATTGCTCGATATCGTAAGGGGTCTTCATTTGAAACGGACCGTTTATCGAATAATCTGTAGAAGAATTATTCACTATTATTTCTATTAGTTCTGCACTAACATTATTTTCAGGTGCTTGTTGAAGCACAGTCATTCTTCTTAACGGATAGGGTGATTCAATAGTTACCTCATTTCCATTAAAGCGAGGCTTTAAATCAACACTACTTTCTGTTGCATTCGGATCACGATTCGTAATTAAAGCAGCTACTTCGTTGATTCGTTCAATAATTTCTACTTCATCTTCAGCGGTTAGGTGTAAGCCGTTCACCTTGTCTTTCCAAATGTCCTTAAAATACTCCATTTGGATAATCTCATCTTCCGTTAAAAACGATTCAATCGTTACTAAAATTGAATTGAACTTTATTTCTCGTTCATTCATATATCTTGCAAAGTTTTCTAACGTTTCAGAGGCAAACGCATAGTTTTCATTCAATTCGTCTTCATCGTCAATATGCGTGTAGTCTAATTCGTTAAATACACCATCCATAACGATAATGAACCAATACTCTGCACTAGGGTCTTCGCTTGCAGATTCTTTTAAACGTTCTGTAGCCGTAATCACCGTATCAAACGGTGTCCAACCACGATCTTCCCACTCGGCAATCCGATTTATTTCTCGCTGCCGACTTCCGTAGCCGATATTTATTTTTTCGGCATTTAACGGATCTGTCATTTGTACTACGTAAAATTCATCATTTTTTCCTAATAGGCCTGTTAAGCTTTGCAGTGCGTAATTGGCAAACTTCCAATTATCACTTGGTAACCTTTGTCCATGCTCATCAAACGTAAACCACATACTTCCAGAATCGTCGTGAATTAAACTAACAACCCTTTTTTTCGAAATACTCGTCTCTGCTTGAATTGGAATTTGAAATAATAATAGAAAAGAAATGAAAAATACAATTGATTTTAATAATTTAGTTGTCATCTCTCTCTCCCTATGAATGATTTTATGTAATATACCAAAAATTCCCCTTTTTCCTAAAACTTCGACAACTATACCTGAGAATCCTCTCACCATTTACTAATATTGAGAAAACTTTCCTTTTATTAATAATTTATGAAGTTTTATGAGTATTTTTTTCTAGTTATAATTTCTCAGCTAATAAGTTAAGTGCCAGGCACTTAACTTATTAACTTTTTAATTTCAATGAATCAAAAGAGCTGAAAATGCCTTGATGCACTTTCAGCTTCAAAATCCACTAATTATGACGCTCTTTCTTTATATTTTTCTTTCTTCTTTACTACATCCACGATAATAAAGTCTTTTTCGGGAATAATGTATATTTGATAGTTAATAAAATCTTGCAAAATTTCTTCTCGAGACACAAATTGAGCTTCACACATACTTTTTGGGAGCTTTACGAAAGCTCTATATCCATAGTCAGTTTTTTTTATATGTTCGACGTCTGGTCGTTCCTTATCAACAGTAATCTTTCGAATGCAACTCTTTAATTTTATTTTTGGATATATAATAATGGAAATCGGCACTAAAGAACTAATTGTTAAAATAAGACCTGCCCACATCATAGTATCCAAATTTTTTATGTAATCAATCATCCCCACACCTCAAATGAAATTTTTATCCAGCTTAAAAACAAGCCTATAAAAATATATTCATTAAGGCATGATTTATGTCAGAAATGGTATCACCCCCACCCCCCAACCAAAAAACTTTCATCCTCCACTAAATTGACATTACGACAACAATAAACTTCTGTTTTCTGCTCGGAGGCAACGGACAGGTAGTAGGTGCATAAGCCTACTTTTCTTTGAAAGTAATCCTCTATCGTGCCGGTGGATTGTACGAACTCTTTTTTGACATAAAAATGGACTCTTTTTCCGAACTCGTAATAACGAAGATAAATGAGTTTTTCATCTACCCCAACAGCTGAATGGCGCCACTTCATTTGGAACTGAAAATTATAAATGGAATGACAAGTAGTGCAAAAAACAATTGCCAAATAAATAGTTTCGATAAAAGTCCGACGATGGTGGCTAGCATGATTGATACTGTGATGCAGTATGCGAGCGCTAGTTGATAATATGGTGTTGGTGGCTTCTTCATTTCTAGAGGGGCGTCTATTTTAAACTCTGGCAAGTAGCCTTTGATTAATTTGTTCACGTCGTTTTTCTTAATGATTGGCGCTATGAAAAGGTTTTTCTCATCAACTCCGATATTCAAGCGGGATGAGAATAATCAACCAAAAATGAAAGATCACTGGAAATGCCCCTATAATCACGATCAATTTAACTACTTGTCCAAAATCACGAAACATATAAATAAATACAAACATCACCAATATCGAAACCGAAACGACAAACAATCGGTCAATAAACTCAACAATCATCGTCCGCGGATGAACCCTCTGCATATCCTCACCTCATCTATAGTACTCTATTAATCTATTTTTATGCTGGTTGATGAGAGATTAGTACCACGGAACGGGGGTTCCCGGGTGTTTCGCCCTTCTTCTACTGCGATAATGGGGCTCGTTTGATTAGTATGTACTGGCTTCCTGACACGATTGGTTAATGTAATTTTCATGCCTAGTCCCTACTATCTAAGCGGACATACGTTCCGCTATTTTTATGAATCTTAGCAAATTTTTCTATTTCGCGGACACCTATTCCTTTAGCTCGAATCGAGGTCTTTTTCAGTAAATAGAGGAACGGATGTCCGCATAACTTTGAAATATAGACACTTTCGACAAAATAACGTATCTCATGTCCGTACACAGACGAACTCAAATCCCTTGGCGTGTAAAATAACAAAAGTTCTGTTTATGAGGTAAGTAAATTGGGGTAACTGATAAAGAAATTGAAAGGTTGAGGGCTGAGTTTGAACAATAGTTATTTGCATTGTTAAACCAACCTACTACATAACAGGAGAAGCGCAAGCGCCTTGGTAAGCTTCGAAAAGCGTTGGAGGGCCAGCAACGTTTTGCCTCCTCTTGATTCTTCCTCTTGATTAGGCAAATCTTGATGGACCGAAACGCTCGAGAAGCTAGGCGCTGAAGCTAGACAGCTTTTGTGTTGAAATGTTATCCACAGGTAATTTGAATTTATAATTTCCTAAACAATTAAAAAGAGGGTGCTACACCGCACCCTCTTTCATTATAATTTAAATGATTTAACTAAATTTTGCAGATCTTCTGCCATATGTGCTAACGTTTCAGCTGCTGCTGCCACTTCTTCAACAGAGGCAGTCTGTTCTTCTACAGAGGCAGCGATTGTTTGCGTGTTACTTGCAGATATTTCTGAGATTTGTTTGTTTTCTTCAGCGGTATTCACTAAATTATCAGTT
>SKOL01000202.1 GCA_007120055.1 Anaerobacillus sp. | reverse complement strand
TTCAAAGCAAAAAAAGGTGAAATGGTATGAAAAATCCGGGCATTTAATTACAATTGGACAGGAAAGAAATAAGCTTGAGGAAGATGTACTAGCATATTTGGAAACACTTAGGTGGGATGATAGGGACGAATGAAGGAGGGAAGGCATTGTCTGTTACACGGCCTTCCTTTTTCCTTTGGTGACTAATAGATTTTTTACTTAGAAAATGCCGCTTCACTTAAATAATTTGCTCAAATTATTTAGTTTACTGGACATAAACTTTTTCAGTCGGACTGTACTGCTTCACACTAAGCAGAAGCAAGCCCCGATGCCGTCCCTAGAAAACTCACTGAAATCAATTCGGTGTTGTAGGCACCTGTAAGCAGGATAATCCCCATAAATACACCCAAAATGCACCCCCATTTAAACCAAGTCGAACGTTCTATTCGTAATAAAAAGGAGATTAAAAGGACGAACAGAGGTGCGGTGTACATTAAAGTAGCGGCAACAGCAATACTTGAGGCTTGGATACTTAGAAAATAAAAAGTGAAATTTCCAGCAACTCCAACACCTGCCAATAGGGACCATATGTACAAACGAGTAGAGAAGATCCAATTTTGTCTAAAGCGAAAGAGAAACCACGCGAAAAAACATATAAACCCAACTGCCCCTCGGTAAAGTGAAATCACAATAGGATCCCAGCCCTTGTTCATTACAGGGACGAGGGGACAGTAACTAATTATATACCTGTTCAGGTATATCGTGTTATAATATTTGTGAAATTGTTATATTGTATGTAAAAAAAGAAAGCTAGTATTATGATAGATTTATCCATAAAACTACAATATTGAAAATCGGAGTGGAAATATATGGTGTGTGTTACTTCTAATAAAAAGATCCCATATCAGTTATTCTTAGACAAAAGCTATTGTTTTGAGTATTTCCTAAATAGTGAAGGGGAATTTGAATATATATCACCTTCTTGTAAAAGAATTACTGGTTATAATTCAAATGAGTTTTTAAAAAATCAAGATCTTTTAACTTCAATTATTCACTGTGATGACCAAAATATATTTAACAACCATTTTTGTATCGTATATGAGGCTTCAGATGATGCTGAATTGGACTTTAGAATTGTTTGTAAAGACGGTAGTGTACGTTGGATTAGTCATCATTGTTCTCCCGTTTTTGATGATCAAGGTAATTATTTAGGTCGTCGTGGAACCAACATGGATATTACGAGACAAAAGCAAATTCAGGAGCAATTAATAGCAACAGAAAAAGATATAGACATGCTTTTTAATTATTCTTCGGATGGTTATTTTTACATGATGATTGATGAACCTATTGAATGGAATGAAACAACCGATAAAGAAGAAGTGTTAAATTATGTTTTTGACCACCAACGAATTACGAAAGTCAATCAAGCGTTTCTTGCTCAATATGGAGCGACTAGGGAACAAGCAATTGGAATAACCCCTCGCGAACGGTTTTTACATGATTTAGAATACGGGAAAAAAATCTGGAGGGAACTTTTTGATAAAGGTGTATTATCGCTAGAAGTAAGTGAACAAAAGTTAACAGGAGAAACTTTACATATTGAAGGTGAATATCTTTGTATTTACGATGATTTAGGAAGAATTGTTGGACATCTTGGTATTCAACGAGATGTTACAGAAAGAAAGAAATCAGCTGAGCAGCTAGAGTCCTTAAATAAAAAGCTAGAGGAAGAAATGTCGAAAGCAGCGGTCATTCATAATCGTCTACTTCCAACCAAAATACCTTTTGTTCAAGGAGTAGAAATTGAAGCATTCTACGAACCAGCCTTAAATATAGGGGGAGACTTTTATGATATTATCCCCTTAGGAGATGATGTATTAATCGTAATGGTTGATGTTAGTGGTCATGGACTTGATGGAGCTATGATTGCTTCGTTTATTAAAAGTTGTATTATTCACTGGACAGCTTGTGCCAATGAATTTTCTGTAAAACAAGGACTAGAGTTTATCGCTGGACAATTTCAAAAAATGGGTTATCCTGGTGATTATTTTGTTTGTTTATTTTTAGGGATTTTTAACCCGAATACAAACACTCTCTCGTATAGCACGACCGGTTTTCAAACGAAAATGTTAATGGTAGAACAAAACGATGTTACTGCAGTTCCTCTAGGAGGGCTACCTATATCTAGTTCTATTTCTATAGAATTGCTAAATTTACAAGAACACGTCAAAGTGTTGGAGCAAGGTGATATGTTCTTTTTAACGACCGATGGATTAATTGAGGCAAGTCGCAATGAAACGCTTTACGAATCAAGGCTGCTTGAAGTTGTTAATAGACATTCAAAACAGTCAGCAAAGGCTATCCGCAATGCAATTGTTAGCGACTTTCAAATGTTCATGGGAGAAGAAGAATTGGAAGATGATGTTACATTTTTAGTGATTAAAATTTTAGGAGCTTAGAAATAGAAGTATCAAACTTTAGAAGAGAAGAACTAAAAGCAATTTTAACGAAAGATAGAAAACAGGCATAATTAATAGCCACAAAAAAGAGAATTGGCCCTATGAATGGCCAATTCTCTTTTTTTTTTATGGGAAAATCCCAAAATAATAAAGTGATAAGTAAGCGGACCATGTTGAATGAATAACTGATGTCACACAGAAAGGTGATTATTTGTCATTGGTAATATTCACCTGATACTTTGCGAAAGGTCTCTTTTATAAGCTAAGCCTATCTTAAACGAACGAATCATGGATGTATGCATGTCCTTGACATACCCCAATGGGTATATTATAATCTGTATATACCTCAAGGGGTATAAAAAATAAATGGAGGGATTACGATGAAAGAGATGTTACAAAATGTGACTGAAATAAATCAAGAAACAACTAATGATACAAAATATAGTTATGGGTCTGTTGTATCTATACTATTTGCTCTTTTTACAGCAGTTGCAGCGATTGGGTGGGCGGTAAGTATTTTCTTAAGTGGTGTCCATTTTTGGGTACTACCCCTACCCGCAGGCTTCGATGTAACAGGAACACCATGGGCAGTGATGGCTAGCGATTGGGCGTATG
>SKOL01000725.1 GCA_007120055.1 Anaerobacillus sp. | reverse complement strand
GTTTCCTCAGGGAGGTGTAATAAATGGGAAAACCAACTTTCCAACCAAATAACCGTAAGCGTAAAAAAGTACACGGTTTCCGTGCGCGTATGAGCACTCCGAATGGCCGTAAAGTTTTAGCGCGCCGTCGTCGTAAAGGTAGAAAAGTATTGTCTGCTTAGGCCACTGGTTGTCAGTGGTCTTTTTTCACTTTAAGGAAGAAGAGCGGTGAAAGTACGTATTAGAATTGTGATTTTGGGTTTACAATGATGGTTAGTAGGAGACAAAATATTAACGACATTGTTCATTCAAAATTACTTCTAATATGTTTACCATTCATTAATTTTATTTATATATAAATGTACAAGAAGGTGTAACGGTGAAAAAAGAGTATCGAGTAAAAAAAAATGAAGATATTTCTATAATTTTTAAAGAAGGTAAGTCCGTTGCAAACAAACAGTTTGTACTATATATACTTCGAAAAAACGATCAAGAGCATTTAAGGTTAGCTGTATCGGTTAGTAAAAAACTAGGAAATGCAGTAACTAGAAATCGGATAAAAAGATTAATGAGAGAAGCTGTCTTTCAATTAAGTGGTGATCTTAAACAGTCATACGATTATTTACTTATCGCGAGAAATCCTTGTGTAGAAATGGATTTCCATGAAATGAAGAAAAGTATATCCCACGTTTTCTATCGTGGTTATGCTTTTAAAAAGAAGGGTGAGTAATCTTTGAGTTTTTTAAAAGGTATTTTGATTGGAATGATCGTCTTTTATCAAAGATACATTTCAAGATTTACGCCGCCAACTTGCCGTTTTTATCCGACTTGCTCTCATTACGGCTTAGAAGCAATTAAACGTTTTGGTCCTATTAAAGGAAGTTGGTTAACGCTAAAAAGAATTTTTAAATGTCATCCTTTTCATCCAGGTGGGATCGATTTAGTGCCGGAGAAAAAAGAAAAACAGAATCGTCGATAATAAACGATTATTAGGCTTGTATTATTAGTCGAATTTACGTTATCTTTATTTGTAGGGATAATTTTAAATATATATAACATGTATTTGTAATCAGCGATAAGCTTTTAGAAAAAGTCGTAAATAAATTTTTGTTAAAGGAAGCGTATACGCTTTTCTTAATATAAAGATAAGAACGTATAATAATTCGGAAAGCTGTCTAGCTTCAGCGCCTACGAGATCGGGCCACTTCAGACCTTTTCGGAAGCCCCAAAAACGGCTTCTGTCAAAAGTCTTCCAGTGTCTTTCGCTCGTGACCAAGTCGCTTGCGCTTTTCTTAATAGAATTGTTGGAGTTCAAGGAGGAAGTTGTAGTGAAGAAAAAATTAGGTTTATTGGCACTGCTAGTTGGTTTTATCTTATTAGTAGTTGGCTGTGGTAATCTCGATCAAGATATTACAGCTGCAAATAAGAGCGGGATATGGGAAAGCTATTTTGTTTATCCTTTATCTTGGTTAATGATAGAAATCGCGGTTTATTTTAATGATAATTACGGCTTATCGATTATTATCGTTACTATCCTTATTCGTATTCTTATTTTACCGTTAATGATTAAGCAAACGAAAAGTTCTAAAGCGATGCAAGCATTACAACCGGAAATGAAAGCGTTAAGAGAGAAATATAGTGCGAAAGATCAAAAAACGCAACAAAAGCTCCAACAAGAAACGATGCAGCTTTTCCAACAACATCAAGTAAATCCGCTTGCAGGTTGTTTACCGATTTTTATTCAAATGCCGATTTTATTTGCATTTTACCACGCAATTATTCGTACAGGCGAGATTAAGGAACATAGCTTTTTATGGTTTGAATTAGGTGCACCAGATCCAATTTTCCTTTTACCGTTAATTGCGGGTGCAACAACGTTTATTCAACAAAAAATGATGATGGTCACTGATAATCCACAAATGAAAATGCTACTTTATATTATGCCGATTATGATTATGGCATTTGCGGCATTTTTCCCAGCAGCGTTAGCATTATATTGGGTTGTTGGTAACATATTTATGATTATTCAAACGTATTTTATTACAGGTCCTACGATGAAAGCGGGCACTGAAGGGGCGAGTGTTACTACGAATCAATCGGATACAAAACCTAAAAAGTCTGGAAAAAGTGGAAAATCGGGGGGAGCGAAGAAAAAGTGAGAAAGATAACTGTTTCAGGGAAAACCGTTGATGAAGCTGTCCAATCTGCTATTGAGCAATTAAATACAACGAGAGAACGGATCTCAATCGAAGTGTTAGAAGAACCTCAAAAAGGGTTTTTAGGCTTAATTGGTACAAAACCAGCAGTCGTTGAAGTTGAGATCAAACCTGATGCAGCCGAGGAAGCTGTGACTTTTCTTCAAGATGTAACAAAAAACATGGGTGTTTCCATCGAAATTGACCAAGTACAAACAAAAGACGGTTTACTTTTGAACTTAAAGGGTGAAGGCATTGGGATGCTCATTGGTAAAAGAGGTCAAACATTAGACTCTTTACAATATTTAGTAAATCTCGTCGCCAATAAATATTCCGAACAGTATATGCGAATTGTATTAGATGCTGAAAATTACCGTGAGCGTAGAAAAGAGGCACTTGAACAATTAGCAAAACGTTTAGGGAATAAAGCCGTAAGAACGAGGAAAGAAGTAATTTTAGAACCGATGAATGCGTTAGAAAGAAAAATCATTCATACCGCATTACAAGGAGTAAAGGGTGTTAAAACATATTCTGAAGGTGTAGAGCCTAACCGTAGAATTGTCGTTGCACCAGGAAAATAAACGAAGCATAATTGTTGCTCAGTTAAAAAACTATAAATTTCATTTAAAGATAAAAGCCTATGCCAGTGGTTAAACACTGGTGTAGGCTTTTTTAATTTAAAAGTTGGACAGTTGGTTAGTTGGAAAGGAAAAGCGTCAAGATTTACTTCTAACATGGTGAGTGGGGTAAAGTCATTAGATTTTTGTATGAAAAAAGAACGAGTGATATCCTGAACGAGCCTCTAAAATTCGTTAGAAGTTTACAGCGAAGAGAAGGAAATCGCTCGTTCTTTTAAATATTAGATGGTGATGGTTAATCGTC
>SKOL01000527.1 GCA_007120055.1 Anaerobacillus sp. | reverse complement strand
TAACCTCCGACAACGCCCGCTGCCTAAAACTAGTCAACCAGCTCATGGAAATCTCCAGCATGTTCGGGTATGGTGAGGTGAACCAATACAACCGCCACAGCACACTCATGAACGCCTACAAAAACATCAAAGACGAGAGATTTCGTCATTATATTTTGAAAGAAAAAAGCGATGTGTATCGAGCGTTGAAGAGTTTCTTTAAGAAGGAAGAGGAGACGTTGGTTTAAAATAAGTAAATCCCCAACCGGTTAAACCGGTTGGGGATTTTAATTTTCTTTAATTGCTTTTTAAAAAAAAATAATTATTGCAACAATTCAATTAATCTGTTATTATTTAGTTAACCGGTTTCAGAAACCGGTTTCAGAAACCGGTTTCAAAGGTAGCAAGGATGGTTGATAATAAAATGAAAATTACTATGGAAGAAGTTGCGAAAAGGGCTGGTGTATCCAAAACTACTGTTTCAAGAATAATTAACGGGAATTATGAGTATGTCAATGAAACTACGAAAGAAAAAGTTTTAAAAGTAATCAATGAGCTTAATTACAAACCTAATGCTTTAGCAAAAAGTTTAAAACAGGTAAAAACGAATGTAATAGGAATCGTCTTATCGAATTTACAGAATCCCTTTTGGTCTCAAGTTTTAGAAGGGGCTGAAGATATATGTCGGAATAGTGGTTATAACTTGATGATTTGTAATTCCAATGATGACCCAAAACTCGAGGAAGAGTTTATAGAGGATTTAAAATCAAAACAGGTTGATGGCATAATAGTAAACCCGACAATGAAAAATAAATCTCTATATCAACAACTAGTAGATAATAAGTATCCTATGGTAGCTATTAACAGGAAAATTGAAGGAATACATATTAATACAATTACTGTCGATAATGTCAAAGGATCAATGTTAGCGGTTCAACGGCTAATAGATGTTGGAAGAAAGTCAATTGCTTTAATTATTTATCCGCCAAATGGAATTAGTCCTAGACTTGAGAGGATTGAAGGTTATAAGGCTGCCTTAACTAACAACGGTATTGAAATTGATAAGACACTAATAAAGATCATCGATGAAAGAAAAGGATCTGTAAAAGAAACAGTCCATGATTTACTTAATCAAAAACATCGACCTGATGCCATTTTTTCTACAAACAATATGATGACACTTGAAATTCTCGAAGGTTTAAAGGAATTAAATATAAAAGTTCCAGAAGATTTATCACTGATCGGATATGATGAAACGGTTTGGGCAAAACATTTAGCACCACCGTTAACTACTGTTAATCAGCCAAGTTATCAAATGGGTGAAAGGGCTGCGATGAACTTAATAGAGTTACTTAAAAAAAAGGGGGACAATGAGGTTGAAATAACTTTATTACAACCGAATTTAATTATTAGGGAAAGTTGCGCGAAGTAACAATGCTGAATTTATAAGGAGGAGAAAGTTATGGCAAATCTAGGATTTCGAGTTTTACCAATGGAGAACAGACCATCTGAAAAATTAGTAGGTGAATTCACAGAAATTGTGACGCCACATATTAGCGACAATATGAATCGTATGAGTGCGGCAGGTGCAAAGTTCCAACAGTATCATAAAAAAGGTAAATTGGTTGGACCTGCTTTTACAGTTAAAACAAGACCTGGTGATAATTTAATGGTACATAAAGCTCTCGATATGGCTGAACCTGGTGATGTTATCGTCGTTGATGCTGGTGGTGATTTGACAAATGCAATTGTTGGAGAAATTATGCTACGTATTGCTCAAAAGAACCATCTAGGTGGATTTGTAATTTATGGAGCAATTAGAGATACGGCAGCTTTTGCGGAAGATGAATTTCCTATTTATGCATGCGGAGTAACCCACCGAGGACCTTATAAGGATGGACCTGGTGAAATTAATGTTCCTATTTCACTAGATGGGATGATCGTTAAGCCTGGCGATATTATCGTAGGGGACGAAGATGGAATTGTAGCAGTTCCATTAGAAGATGCGGAAAATATATTAATTCTAGCGCAAAAACAAAGATTAGTAGAAGAAGAAATCTTAAAGTCTATTGATGAGAATACAGTTGATAGATCTTGGGTCGATGAGACTTTGGAGAAGAAAGGCTGTGAAATGAATGTCGGTACCAACAAATTATAATTGGAAACAACTTGAAAATTTTTGTGGGGAAATATTTATCAAAGCTGGTGTTCCTAAGGAAACTGCTGAAATTGTAGCGGAATCATTAATTGAAGCAGATTTACGAGGAGTAGATTCCCATGGGGTTGTTAGAACGGCAATTTATTTGAAGAGAATCGAAGAAAAAATGATTGATCCGTCTTCTAAAGTTTTAATAGATAATGAAAATGATTCAACCGCATTAATTGACGGAAATAACAACTTTGGCTCGTTTGTAGGAAAAAAAGCTTTAGATGTGGCTTTAGAAAAATCTCAAAAAACTGGAATTGGGTTGGTTGGTGTTAAAAACTCAAATCATTTTGGAACTGGTGCTTATTATGCGTTAAAAGCAGTAGATAAAGATACAATCCTTCTTGTAATGTCCAATGCTTCACAGACAATGCCTCCAACTGGCGGAGTACGTCCATTTATTGGTACTAATCCTCTAGCTGTTGGTGTACCAACTGGAACTGATATACCATTTATTCTGGACATGGCAACAAGTGTAGTTGCAAGAGGGAAAATAATTGTTGCAGCACAAAAAGGAGAAAAGATTCCGGAAGGTTGGGCAATAGATAAAGCTGGGAATGCTACTACAGATGCGAATGCTGCTTTAGAAGGCTCTGTTCTACCATTAGGTGGCCCTAAAGGATATGGAATTTCTATGTTAATAGACATTCTAGCTGGTGTATTAACTGGAGCCGGCTTCGGAAAATACGTAAACAATATGTATGAGAATTGGGTTGACCCTCAAAACGTCGGTCATTTGTTTATTGCAATTGATATAAACCGATTTATGCCTATTGATCTATTTAAACAAAGAATCGATCAGTATATTGGTGAAATTAAAGAAGAACCGAAAGCACCTGGAGTGGATGAGATTTTTATTCCAGGAGAAATTGAGTATAAGAGAACATTAGAGAGAAAAGAAAAAGGAATTGAGCTTCCTCAAAAGGTAGCTGAAGAACTATTTGAAATTGGAAGAAGGTATGGTGTTGATTTAACAAATGCTGCAAGTACTACTAAAAATAATAACGTGGAGGTTTAAAATATGCTCTTAAACAATACATTCAGATATGAAATTCCAACAGTTGTAGAATTTGGAAATGGTAGTATCAAGACATTACCAAACCATGTGGAAAATTTAGGGGGTACTAAGGTATTAATCGTCTGTGACCCAGGTGTTTTACAAGCGGGAGTTGTATCAAAGGTAGAAGCTTCACTTGAACAAGGGGATATTCCATTTGCAGTTTTTTCAGATATAGAGGCAGATCCTGCCATTGAATCAGTCGATGCCGGATTACAATTAGCAAAAGATGAGGGTTGTGACACAGTAGTTGGTATCGGTGGTGGTAGTTCCCTTGATACTGCAAAAGCGATTGGACTTATGTTAAATAACTCTGGGCATATTCGTGATTATGTAGGAATTGATAAAGTACCTAATCCTGGTGTTCCAGTTATCGCAATTCCAACGACTGCAGGTACTGGAAGTGAGATTACAATATGGTCAGTATTATCTGATAAAAAGGAAAAAGTAAAAGTTAGTGTAGGGAGTGTTTATAACTGTCCTAATATTGCATTATGTGATCCGGAATTAACTGTAACACTTCCACCACATATCACTGCAGCTACAGGAATGGATGCTTTAACACATGCTTTAGAATCATATGTAAATAAAGCAACTCAACCAATATCTGAAGGTTTATCTATTCAATCTATGAAAATGATTGCAAACCATTTAAGAATAGCAGTTGTACAAGGTGAAAATATTGAAGCAAGGTCTAATATGTTATTAGGTAGTTTAATTGCAGCGATGGCATTTAATTCTACAAGACTTGGTTTAGCGCATGCGTTAGCTATTCCACTTGGTGCACATTTTAAAATTCCACATGGTACTGTAAATGCAATCCTATTGCCAGAAGTCATGGAATTTAATATTATTGGAAATCCATCAAAGTTTGCAGAACTTGCGTCGATTTTTGGTGTGAATACTGTGGGAATGACAGAAAGAGAGGCTGCAGAAAAAGCAGTTGAAGCTGTTCGACAGTTAAAAAGTGATATCGGGATAACACAAACATTATCGGATTTTGGGCTTAAGGAAGAACACCTAGATTTTATTGTTGAGGAAGCTATGTTATCTGGAAATGTTCCAGTAAATCCCAGAAAACCAACTTTAGAAGATTTGAAAAATATTTGTAGAGCAGCAATGAAAGAATAAGTATTGTACTTATTGATGGAAAAATTATTCATTTTATTAGTAATCGGATATTGATTATTATAAGGGGGAGTAAAAATGACATATTTGGATTGGTTAAACGGGCTTAATGTAGAAACTCATCATAATTTTATTAATGGTGAATGGGTGGAAAGTGATAGTAAAAGTGTATTTCCTGTTTATAGTCCCGCTAAAAAGGAAAAAGTATTAGGTTATTTTGCTGAATCTAATGAAAAAGATGTAGATATTGCAGTTCAAGCAGCTCATGACGCATTTAAGGTTTGGTCAAAGATCGCAGCAACAGATAGAGGTGCAATCCTTTATAAGTTTGCTGATTTACTCGAAGAAAATTTAGAAGAATTATCTTATATACTGTCAGCTGAACAAGGAAAAATCTTAGCAGAATCAAAAGGCGAAGTATTAAGAGCTGTAAAAGAAACAAGATATTTTGCAGGAGAGGCATCTCGAATTGAAGGATTAACTATTTCAAGTGAAAGACCAAATGTATCTACGATGGTCAATTATAACCCACTTGGAGTAATTGCAGCTATAGCACCATGGAATTTCCCTGTAGTCACTCCAGTAAGGAAAATTGTTCCAGCGCTTGCTTACGGATGTACAGTGGTTTATAAGCCAGCGTCAGAAACACCGTGGACCTCAGTAAAGTTAATGGAACTTTTCTCAAAAGCTGGTGTACCAAATGGTGTAGTTAATTTAGTAATAGGTGGTGGATCGAAAGTTGGTAATCCATTAATTAGCCATCCTCTAGTAAAAGGAATTAGTTTCACTGGGTCAACAAAAATTGGGTTAAACATTAATGAAATAGCAGCAAAACGATTAGCCAAAACTCAACTTGAGCTAGGTGGAAAAAATCCAGCTGTAGTTCTTGATTATAATGATCCTCAATCCGTTGCTAAAGATATTGTAAGCGCTGCCTTTGCTGTAAGTGGACAAAGATGTACTTCAATAAGTAGGGTTGTTGTATTAAAAGAAAAATCTCAAGAGCTGATACAAGCTATTCTTGATGAGATGAAAAAATTAAAGGTAGGGCCTTCTTGGGAAGAGGGTGTAAATGTTGGACCAATCGCGAGCGAAGGTCAGTTTGACACTACATTAAGCTATATTAATGTTGGGAAAGAAGAAGGCGCAGAGCTTTTATTTGGTGGAGATGTTGTTACTGAATCTGAGATGAATGAAGGGTATTATATCGTACCGGCTTTATTTACTAATGTAAAACCAGAAATGAAAATTGCGAAAGAAGAAATTTTTGGACCAGTGTTAAGTGTAATTGAAGTTGACAGTGTAGATGAAGCCATCAAGGTTGCGAATGATGTCGAATATGGACTTGCTGCATCTGTATTTACTAATGATCTTTCAACAGCTTATAGACTTGCTGAAAAAATTGAAAGTGGAATGGTTCACGTTAATCATGGTACTGCAAGTCAAGCTCATGTACCGTTTGGTGGAGTCAAAAGTTCTGGTTTTGGTGCGTTTTCTATAGGAAAAACAAACAAAGAGTTTTATACAGAAATGAAAGTTACTTATATTCAATATTAAACGGTTGTGAATACTCCGATTAATATAAAAACTATTTTACCAGGGGGGAAAGTTATGAAACAAAGATTTTTTTCACTAATGATTTTTGTATTAGCTGCGTTTTTAGTTGTTGGTTGTTCATCTGATACTACCGGTGGTGATAATGAAAAAGCAGACGGTCAGAGTTCTGAAAAAACTGTTTTAAAAGTTGGTCATGTGTGGCCAAATTCTGAAATTCATGCACAAGCAGTTCAAAGATTTAAAGATGAAGTAGAAGAATTATCTGAAGGGCGCCTAGTAATTGAAATTTATGAAAATGGATCTCTTGGAGACGATCGAGATTTACTTGAAGGCTTAAAAATTGGTACTGCAGATATTTGGGTAGGTGGAGCTGGAGTTTTGTCTGGGTCTTCTGAGACAGCGCAAATCTTTACTGTACCGTTTATGTTTGATGATCAAGCACACTTTGATAAAGTCTATAATGGAGAAGTTGGAGAAGAAATATCAAAACGAATTAATGAAGAATCAGGATATCAAGTGCTTTCTTACTGGGTACGTGGTGCACGTATGTTAACAGTAAACCAAGAGGTTAACACACCAGATGATTTAAAAGGTTTACGTATAAGAGTTCCAGATAGCCCGGTATTTGTTAACTCATGGAGAATGCTAGGGGCTTCACCAACACCAATGGCATTCGGTGAAGTATTTACATCTTTACAACAAGGGGTTATTGAAGGTCAAGAAAATCCTTTATCATTAATTTACAATTCTAGATTTAATGAAGTTGTTGATTATCTTGTATTAACAGAACATGTTAGAGAGCCAATTTCTATAGTAATTAATGACGCAAAGTTACAAGCGTTGGATTCAGAATTGCAAGAAATTTTATTTGCTGCAGCTAATGGAAATGCAAAGTCTTATGCTGCGAATGAAGTGTTATCTGGGGAACAAGGATATTTAGATAAACTTGAGGAAGCTGGTATGAATGTAATTACACCTGATTTAGCAGCATTCCAAGCACAGTTAGAAGGATTTGTGGATAATGAGTTTCCTGCAGTGAGTGAAATTTATGAAATGATTTTAAATGCAAAATAATTTTAAAATTTCGGTGGGGATTATTTCCCCACCCTAACTCTATAAGTACTTCATATATATCACAATGCTTTTCTATTGATTGTGGTATATATGAATAATTTATAGAAAAAGCAAAGAGGTGGTTTAATGAAGGTTTATGTAAAGGTTATGGATAAACTTAATGCTTCGATTTTTAATTTATTAGCTGTGGTATTTGGAGTAATTACATTACTTACAATCTATCAAGTATTTGCAAGATATGTATTAAAAAATCCTTTGGTTTGGTCGGAAGCTATTATTAGATATTTAATGATATGGATTGTTGTATTAGGAACTGCGATAGCTTTACGAAAAGGCTTATTAATATCAGTAGAGGCATTACTACATATAGTACCAAAAAAAGTAAAAAAGGTACTACAGGTTATTATAATTATTATAAGTATGGTATTTTTATCTTTATTAATAAAAAATGGTTTTGATATTATGAATAGTCTCGCAAATCAAAAAACAGGTTCCATTAATATTCCTGTAAGTTGGGTTTATGCTGCTATTCCTTTTGGAAGCATTTTAGCATTGTTGAATTGTTTTACTGTATTAATAGAGTTGTTCATTGAGAAGGAAAAGGAGGAACAACCAGATGGTAGCACTATTATTCATTAGTCTGTTTCTAATGTTTTTTATTGGGGTACCTGTAGCCTTTGCGATGGGTCTGGCTTCAATGTTAGCAATGTATCAAGAAGGAATTTCTTTACAAGTTGCTGTTCAGAGAATTTTTTCATCTTTAGATTCTTTTCCGTTAATGGCAATTCCGTTCTTTATTTTAGCAGGAACTTTAATGGAGTATAGTGGTATTTCTCAACGTTTAATAAATTTGGCCAATTCTTTAGTTGGCCGAATTACTGGTGGCTTAGGAATGGTGACTGTCATCACGGCAATGTTCTTTGCTTCAATCTCAGGCTCAAGTGCGGCTACAGTTGCTGCGATTGGTAGTATATTAATTCCAGCCATGGTACGTAGAGGATTTCCTAAAAATTTCTCTACCTCTGTACAAGCTGTTTCAGGTGAATTGGGCGTTATAATTCCACCTTCAATTCCTTTAATTATTTTCGCACTCAGCGCAGGGATGTCAATTTCTATTGGTGATTTATTTATGGCTGGGGTTGTACCAGGTATGTTAATCGCTACATCACTAATGCTGACAATTTATATTATTTCAAAAATTAAAGGCTATGGAAAAGACATGGAGTTAAGTGATGCTGATAAAGAATTAATGTCACTTAAAGGTAGATTAAATGCTTTAAGGCAGGCAATACTTCCTCTTTTAATGCCAGTAATCATTCTTGGGGGTATATATGGAGGGATTTTCACTCCAACTGAAGCTGCCGCTGTAGCAGTAGGTTATGCCTTATTTTTAGGAGTAGTGGTTTACCGTACGTTTACAGTTAATAAGATAATGGAAGTTTTAAGAAATTCAGTGTTATCAACAGCAATAATCATGTTTATCATAGGAAATGCAGGTCTATTTGGTTGGATTTTAACTTCAAAAAGAGTGCCATACTTAGTTGCTGAATGGTTTGTATCAATTTCAGATAGTCCAATTGTGTTTTTACTGTTAGTTAATATTATATTATTAATCGTAGGGTTATTTTTAGAAACAGGAGCAGCTATTGTTATTATGGCGCCTATTTTAACACCTGTAGCGGTAATGTTTGGTGTCGACCCTGTACATTTTGGAATTATAATGATTGTAAATTTAGCAGTTGGTATGTTAACGCCACCAATCGGGGTTAATCTATTTGTTGCCTGTCAGGTAGCAGGACTTAGAATAGAGCAAATATTGAAACCATTAATCCCGTTTTATTTAGTACTACTTTTAAATATAATACTGATTACTTATTTACCACAAATTTCATTATGGTTACCAAATTTACTAAAATAGAATAGGAGACTGATATTATGAAAGTAGTAATTGCGCCTGATTCTTTTAAAGGATCGATTTCAGCAAAAAACTTATGTTTTTCCATATGTTTAGGTATAAAGAGTGTGTTTCCAGATGCTGAAGTTGTAGAAGTACCAATGGCAGATGGTGGAGAAGGAACAATGGAAAATTTAACATATGCCACTAATGGAAATATTCATACAGTATGGGCTAATGATCCATTAGGGAGAAAAATCCAAACTTCTTATGGTATTTTAGGAGACAACGAAACTGTCATTATTGAAATGGCTCAAGTTTCAGGGTTACCATTACTTACGGAAGAAGAAAAAAATCCGTTAATAGCAAGTAGTTTTGGAACTGGACAGTTAATTTTGGAAGCGCTTGATAAGGGTTACAGAAGCTTTATTATTGGTCTTGGAGGGAGTGCCACGAATGATGGTGGGACAGGAATGTTAAAAGCTCTTGGTGTAAAATTTTATAATAATATAAATGAAGAACTTGACGATAACGTTGTATCGTTAAAAGAACTGTCGCATATAGACTTATCTAACATTGACGAGCGGATTAAAGCTTCAAAGTTTATTATTGCTAGCGATGTTACTAACCCATTGTGTGGCGAAAATGGAGCATCATATATTTTTGGACCGCAAAAAGGAGCAACACCAGAAATTGTTGAAGTGCTTGATACATCTCTAAAAAATTATGGTGAGGTTATTAACAAATATATAGATAAAAATATATTTGAAATTCCTGGAGCAGGTGCAGCTGGTGGGATGGGTGCAGCATTGTTTGCATTTTTAAATGCAGAAATGAAATCTGGTATAGAAATTACAATGAGTGTTACTCAGTTTCATAAGGTAATTAAAGATGCAGACCTTATAATAACAGGGGAAGGAAAATTTGATAGTCAGACATTATCAGGGAAAGTAATAGCTGGAGTAGGTAAAGTAGCAAAAAAAGAAGATGTCCCTGTAATTGTGCTATGTGGGAAAAATGAGTTAAAAAGTAATGATATGAATTCACTTGGTGTTAACACCGCATTTTCCATTGTACCTGGTCCATGTACTCTTAACGAAGCTGTTAGTAATGCTAAAGAATGGGTGTTTGATCGTACAGAACAAATTATGAGGATGTATAAAGTAATAAATTATAAAGTATAAAAATGAGTAAAAAAACTTTTAGACACTAATGATTAAATATTATCTTAATTTATAATGAGGAGGACTTATAATGAAAATAGTAGTACTTGATGGATATACTTTAAACCCTGGTGATTTATCTTGGGAAGACTTGAAGAAATTAGGAGACTTAACTGTCTATGACCGAACAACATTTAATGTAGAGGAACAAGATAAAGTTATTGAAAGAATTGCGGATGCAGAGGTTGTTTTTACTAATAAAACACCGATTACAAGAGAAACTCTAACTCAACTAAACAACTTAAAATATATTGGTGTATTAGCAACAGGTTATAATGTCGTAGATATTGAAGCAGCTAAAGAAAAAGGAATCGTTGTAACTAATATTCCTACCTATGGAACAGATGCTGTTGCGCAAATGACGTTTGCTTTATTACTAGAAATGTGCCACCACGTTTGGGATCATAGTGAAGAAGTTAAAAAAGGAGAATGGACTAACAATCCTGATTGGTGTTTTTGGAAGTACCCTTTAGTTGAATTATCTGGGAAAAATATTGGGATTATAGGATTTGGAAAAATAGGGCAAGCTGTTGGTCGAGTTGCCCAAGCATTTGGTATGAATGTTTTAGCGTATGATGCATATAAAAATGAGGA
This sequence comes from Anaerobacillus sp., assembly GCA_007120055.1. The sequence goes on along the minus strand of SKOL01000527.1, from coordinate 694 downwards.
TCTTGAAAGTGATACTTTGAAATACGTAGAACTAGATGACTTACTTAGTCAATCAGATGTTATAAGTTTACATTGTCCATTATTTGAAAGTACAAAAGGAATTATCAACAGAAATACAATTGACAAAATGAAAGAAGGAGTCATGTTAATCAACACTTCAAGAGGGCCATTGATTGTAGAAGAGGACTTGGCTGAAGCTTTAAATAATGGAAAAGTTGGTGGAGCAGCATTAGATGTTGTCTCAACAGAACCAATTGAAAGTGGTAATCCATTACTAAAGGCTAAAAATTGTATCATTACACCACATATTTCATGGGCACCAATGGAGTCTAGAAAACGATTATTGGATATTGCAGTAAATAATTTTGAGAAATATCTACAAGGTAATCCAGAGAATGTTGTAAATAAATAATTATAAATGTTTTTCGGGTACATCCCGGCTAACTATACCAATACAACCGCCACAGTACACTCATGAACGCCTACAAAAACATTAAAGACGAACGCTTCCGCCATTATATCTTAAAGGAAAAAGGCGATGTTTATCGAGCGTTGAAGAGTTTCTTTAAGAAAGAAGAGGAGACGTTGGTGTAATAATATTGAAAATCCTTACTACCAGTTTAAGTCTGGTAGTAAGGATTTTTTTATAATTAAATTCAGGTAATCAACAATCGGTTCTTATTCGGTAGGTACG